>CAVBQH010000044.1:0-20233 GCA_963597485.1 Acutalibacteraceae bacterium | reverse complement strand
GTCCGGCTGCTCTTGCCGCTCCCACCGGCTTCATCTGTCCCATCATGATGCCAATGGAAATGCCGCCGATCACCACAGCGAGCACTGCGGAGATAACAGCTGCAGTTGCCGTATCTTCGGCGCCCATACACAGCATCGCCACCGCCATAAAAAAGGCAAACGCCGCAGCAGCTATACCGGCAAACCAGGCAGCTGTTTTCCCTTTGGATACCGGCAGATTTCCCGTCATTTTGCCGGTCTGCCCATTCATGGCAAACAGAAAGTCCTGCTCATTCCACTTAGTGTATAAAAGCCATACCGGCATCAGTGCATAGTCTGTCTTTCCATGATGAACAACGGCCTTCTGACTCTTTTGCTGCACGCTGTCATATCCGGAAATGCTGCTTTGAAGCTCCGTATACGTGGTTTCCTTTGCACGCTCATCTGCCTTCTTCTGCAGCTTGTCCGCTTCTATGTCGTATTTGTTCGCAAGGAAGCCCGGAAGATACTCCAGCTCAAACCCGGTAAGTCTCTCATAATCAAAAGGCTCAATCGAATCCATAAGATCATCCGGCATGCTGGCGGAGGCATCACACGGGATCTTATCAAAGGTCATGGTTCCTGCCCGCTGCACATCATAAAGCCGGGTTCTGGTCACCTCAAAATCACCCTCCACCGTCACCGTCGATTTGCCGCATTCAAAGGACATATCCGCATCCACACTGCCGCCGAAGAGCCAGTACGGAACGTAAACCCCCTTGATCTCCTGCAGGTGATTGCCCTGCGTAAAGGACTTCGGTAAAAGGAGCTTTCCCTTGTAATAGTCTTTCAGTTTCTCGATAGCCGTTTCCTTCTTCGACGCAAAGGGAATGATATAGTCCGGCCGCCGCCCCACAGAGAACTGTCCGGGGATAACCGTCGGGTTTCCGCAATACGGGCACGTCGTTGCCGCGGTCGATGCATCCGCAATCAGCTCTGCCCCGCAATTGCCGCAGTGATAGACCTTCAGGTTCGCTTCTCCTGACCAGTCATCTCCCGCTGCCGTTTCTACATTGGGCGCATCAACGCCAAGGTCCTCCGCCGAGACGGAAGCTTCCCCTGCTCTAGCGGCTGCCTTTGCCTTTTTATTCCTCTCCTCGTAGTAACGCTTCACCTCTTCAATGGTGAACAGGCTGTCGCAGTAATCGCACTTCACCTTTCCGGTATCCGCATCAAAATGCACCGGTCCCCCGCAATTCAGACAAATGTAATTCGTAACCTGCTGTCCCACATGAACCCCCTTTTTACAAAATGCCCCTCACCGAAGCCGGTGAGGGGCATTTTATCCTGTTGTGCTGCCGCTTCTGTATCAGCACGCTGCTTCTTATACTCTTGGCTTTCCGCAGTTCTGACAGAACTTCCCGGTATTGCCGCCCTGTCCGCAGGACGGGCACGTCCAGTTACCGGATACCGGCCTTGCACCGCCGCAGTTCTGGCAGAAATTGCCGCCATTTCCGGTCTGTCCGCAGGACGGGCACGTCCATCCGGCCTCTGCAGCCGGGCGCATCTGCGGCGCAGCCTGTGCGGCCTGAGCAGCCTGTGCCTGCTGTGCCCCCATCTGGTACAGCTGGCCGGCATTGATACCGCCTGCCTGCTGCGCCATGTTCAGTCCGGCAAATCCCATCATTGCTCCGTTGGTATTGCGGGCAGCATCCTGCATAGCCTGTGCCTGTGCCGCCGTCAGCGTTGCTGCCGCCATATTCGCATTCTGATAAACTGCATTGCGCTGCAGCTCCTTAATCATCTTCTCATCTTCTTCGCTCGCGCGAATGCTGGAAACGCCGAAGGTGGAGATGATGAGTCCGTAGGTCTTCCCCCAGGAATCAGACAGTGCATTGTTCAGTGCTGCTGCCAGATCATCTGCATGCGCAGGAACCGCACTGTAACGAACTCCCTGTTCGGAAATCTGCGCAAAGGCAGGCTGCAGTGCCGTCAGGAGCTCCGATTTAAGCTGAGAATCAATCTTGCTCCGTGTATACGCCTCCTCCACATTGCCGCATACGTTCTTGTAGAAGAGAATCGGATCCTGAATCCGATACGCATACTCACCAAAGCAGGTAATGGAAATATCCACATCCAGCCCGATGTTCCGATCCACCACACGGAAGGGAACCGGATTGGCTGTCCCGTACTTGTTGCCGATGATCTCCTTGGTGTTGAAATAATAAACCCGCTGATCAACTGCTGTATCTCCGCCAAAGCCCACACGCTTGGTGAAGGCATTGAAGGAATCCTGAATCCCCTTTTTAAGTCCTCCCGCAAAGATCGTCGGTGATGCCGCGCTGTCAAACACAAATTCACCGGGCTCTGCGCATACCTCAACGATCTTGCCCTGCTCCACAATGATCATGCACTGTCCGTCGCTAACCGCAACGATCGAGCCGTTGGAAATCACATTGTCCGATCCGTTATTATGCGATCTGGACTGCTTGCGCCTGATTCCCTTTACCACCAGCGTATTCGCATCCATAGACTCACAATAAAAATACTCTCTCCACTGATCTGCCAATACGGACGATGCCGCGCTTACTCCTACCTGTAACAGTCCCATTGTAATCCTCTCTTCTGCATAGCCCCTGCGCTATGCCCGGTGCCGGATTGTCGCATGCCTTACTGTTGTTGCCTGTATCGGCTTGGCACCTGCCGATTTCGCAATCCGAATCAGAAGGTCCTCACCGCTTACATTTTCTCATATCACGCCCATTTTGTAACTATTCAGAGCCAACCGCATCGAAGTTTTCCAGGAAAAATCGGGGTACCTATTCAGAGCCCATTCGCAACTATTCAGCCAGCTCCTCCTGCAGCACGCGAAGCGCTTCCTCCATCTGGTTGTCCAGGTTTTTCTCCTCGTTGTACGAATCCTCATCGTATTCCACAACCAGATCCGGGGTTACGCCCACTCCGTTGATGGAATTCCCGTTTCGTGTGAAATATTCCGAAACCGTAAGCTTCACTGCCGTTTTGTCCCGCAGCGGATACATGGTCTGTACCACGCCCTTTCCGTAGGTCTGCGTTCCTATTACCTTTCCGGCGCCGGATTCCTGAATGGCACTCGATAAAATCTCCGAAGCGCTTGCTGAATTATTGTTGACCAGAACCGTGATGGGCAGCCCAATGTAATTGGATCCGTCTACGCTGTAGTCCTTCCGGCTGCCGTCCGGATACTGCATGTAGAACACAAGCCCTTCCGGAATTAAATATTCTGCAATTTCCGTCACAGATTCCACCGTTCCGCCCGGATTGCCGCGAAGATCCAGCATCAGTGCCTTCATTCCCTGTTCCTGCAGCTGTGCCAGCTGCTCTTCAAACTGGGCCGGTGTCGAATTGGTGAAATTGGAGATGTACAGATAGCCGATATCATTTTCCAGCATTTCGCTGGCAACAGTTCTGGATTCCACTTCACCTCTGGTGACCTCGAGCTCCATTTCCTCCCCGTCTCGAAGGATGGTCAGTGTTACCGTTGTACCGGATTCGCCGCGAATCATTCCGACTGCAAGATCCAGATCCATATCCTTTAGGGACTCTCCGTCTGCCTTGCACAGAAGATCGTTCTCCTTCAGCCCCGCTTCCTCAGCCGGTGCGCCGCTGATGACGCCTGCAATCTTGGGATACCCCGTATCTGTATCCACTGAAACGTACGCGCCGATTCCGCTGTACGAGCCCTCGATCGAATCGTTTCTTTTCTGCGTTTCCTCCTCCGTGTAGTACACAGAGTACGGATCATCCAGCGCCTCCAAAAGGCCCTTATATAAGCCGTCCGCCAGCTGCTCCTGCGTCAGCTCATCCGCCTTGTAATAATACTTGTCAATCATCTTCTCCAGCGTAAGAAGCTTGGAGCGCGTCTTACTCGAGAGCACTCCACGGCTAAATATTGTTCCGTCGCTGCACACGTACATTGCCAGAAAGCAGGCTGCCGCGCCGGCCAAAGCACCTCCGCCGAACAATAACAGTCCACGAAGCTTTTTTCCGGCCTGTCTCTTCCCGGATGCACCACCCTCGGCCAGTGGTTTCGCACTTTCCTCTGTAACCTTTTCTACTTCATTTTCTTCCATAATTGCTGCAATCCGTATCCTTTGCCCAAATCTTCGCACCGCCTTCCGGCATCGCACTTTAAGTACCTCTTATATTGCCGTAACGATTCAGCCGCCGCCAAGATAGCCCCACGGATTCACATAGGATCCGTTCAGACGTACCGAGAAGTGTAGATGCGGTCCGGTGGAATTGCCCGTGCTTCCGACCGCACCGATCTGATCACCGGCGCTCACCTCCTGCCCTGTAGAGACGTACAGTGCACTGGCATGCATATAAATCGTGTACAGACCGTCACCATGGTTGATCATAATATAGTTGCCCATGGAGGATTCATAGGATGCCGCTACGACAACTCCATCCGCTGCCGCCAGAATCGGCGAACCGTTTGGTGCCGCCAGATCCAGTCCGCTGTGGAATATCTGTGTTCCGTAAATCGGATGGATTCGGTATCCGAATTCCGAGGATACGTAGGTATAGGACGGTGCCGGCCACGTGAAGACGCCCCCGGTATACTTGCGATTCTGCGCAGCCAGGGTCTGCTTGTCCGCTGCCACTGCCGCTTCCAGAGCCGCAATGGTGGATGTCTGCTGGCTCAGCTGATTCTGATACTCCTCGATGGTTGAGGCGGATTCTGCAATCTCCGATTCCGTTGCGGCAATCTGCTGCTGTTTTTCCTTAATCAGGGCCTCCACGTTGGCCTCTTCCTCTTCAACAGCGCTCTGCTCCTGTGCCAGTGTCTCCTTCTCCTCTTCCAGAGCTTCCTTCGTTTTCTTCACCAGCTCTGCCTGCTGCCGAAGCCGCTCCAGAAGATCCTGATCGTACATCGACAGCTGCTGGATGTAGTACGCCTTGTTCAGAAGGTCTCCGAAGCTTGCGGACTGAAGCAGTACCTCCATCAGGTAGCTGTTGCCCTTCTCGTAAATAAACTGGCAGCGCTTCTTCATATTTTCGTATTGCTGCTGCTGCGTTGCCTCCGCTTCCTCCAGCTCCTGCTCCGTCTGGGCGATATCTGCTTCCTTATCCTCTATCTGCTGCTTGATGCTGTCGATGTTCGCCTGGATTTCTGTCAGCTTGGCATCCATCTCCGTCACATAGCTGCTCAGATTTGACTTCTGCGTTTCCAGACTGGCCTTCATGTCCTTTAAGCTGCTGATGCTGTTCTGAACCTGCTGACGCTCCTGCTTGGCCGCCGCAATCTGGTCCTCTTTTTCCTTGATGGTGTCCTCTGTAACCGTCTCCGCTTCCACTTCATACGCAACCGGTCCCGCCACCGCCATAAAGCCAAAAAGCAGTGCGCAGCATAATGCGCACCGCCGTTTCTGTCTGTTATGCTTTTGAGAGCTTCCGCCCCTGACCGGGACCCTCTCCGTATTGTGTCGATTAAACATGCAGGTGTTTCCTTACCGTAATCAAGCTGCCGAAAAATCCGATGCCAACGCCAAGTACCAGCGATACCGGAAGCAGATAATAGAACACAGCACCCACGCTCTGAAATTCCATAAAATTCATCAGAATGGAAAACTTCGTGGTAATGATTTCAATCGCCGTATTGTACAGATAATACAGAATCCCCAAAGGGATAAAGGCTCCCACCAGACCGATCATCACACCCTCGATAACATAGGGCGCACGCACGAACAGATCCGTCGCGCCGATGTATTTCATGATGGAAATCTCTTCCCAGTGTGTCGTAATTCCCATGGCAATGGTATTGCTGATCAGGAAGACGGAAACCACCAGCAGCATCAGGATAATCGCCACGGAAGCGTACATAATCAGCGTGTTGGCACCGGAAATGGTGTCCGCTGTCAGCTCGGAACGGTTTACCTCCCGAACCACTTCCAACCCCTCCAGATAATCAACGAGATCTGCCTGCTTGGAAACATCCGACAGATAGATTTCCAGATTGGCCGAATCCGCCAACGGATTCTCCGTAAATCCATCCGCATAGCCCTGCAGGTATTCCTCCGAGAAATCCGCCCAGGCCTGGTCGGCTGAGATGTATTCCACGCTGGAAACCTCATCTCGTTCTTCTATTGCCACCTTCAGCTGCTGGATCTGATCCTCCGTTGTTCCCGACTGGAAAAATACCGTTACCGATACCTCCTGCTCTGCATTCTGCATGATGGTCCGCAGATTGAACAGCACAGAGAAGAAAATGCCGAACATGAACAGACACGCGGAAATGGTTGCAATGGATGCGCACGTATATCCACGGTTTTTGAACATGTTCCGAAAGCTCTGTCCAACCGAATATAAAATGTTGCTGATTCTCATCTGTATTCCTCGTAATCGTATTCGTCTGCGTCAACATCCTGGTACTCGTACTCTTCCTCGTAATCCGAGTACGGTGTCTCTGCCGTATCACTGATGATCTCGCCGCGCTTCATCTCAATGACACGCTTATGCATCCGGTCTACGATTCCGCGGTCATGCGTAACCACCAAGACCGTTGTCTTGGTTTCACGGTTTGCCCGTTCGATCAGCTGCATAATTTCCCATGCCGTATCCTGGTCAAGATTTCCCGTCGGCTCATCCGCCAGCAGCAAAAGTGGCTTATTCACCAGCGCTCTTGCCAGAGCGACACGCTGCTGCTCACCACCGGAGAGCTGGGTGACCTGGCGCTTATATTTATCCGCCATACCCACCATCTGCAGCACGCTTGTCACATTATGCTTCATCTGATTCTTGGGCACCATCAGAATTCGCTGCGCAAAGGCAACGTTCTCGTAAACATCTCTGTCCTTCAAAAGACGGAAGTCCTGGAATACAATGCCGATATTCCTTCGGAACTTGGAAACCTTTCCGTGGCGAATACGGTTCAGATCATAGCCCAGAACCTCAATGGAACCGTCCGTTGCCTTGAGCTGCCGCATAATCATCTTCAAAAGAGTGGATTTTCCGGATCCGGTCTCTCCTGTGATAAAAACAAACTCTCCGTCATGCACCTCCAGATTCGCGTCAATTACGCCGGCCGCGTCCTTGGAATACTGCTTGCAGACATGCCGAAGGGAAATCACCACATCATCTGCGTCCTTGTAGGAATTCTTTCTCATGAATTACCGATTCTCCTGATCCATGTATTTCATATACTTCACCACCATCAATGCAATCTTAAATGTGATGGCATCTTCAAACACACGAAGATCCAGCCCGGTGCTCTTGAGGAGCTTATCCAGACGATATACCAGTGTGTTACGGTGTATGAACAGTTGCCTTGAGGTCTCTGATACGTTCAGATTGTTCTCAAAAAACTTATTAATCGTAGACAGTGTCTCTTCGTCAAACTCATCCGGCCGTTTCTCTTTGAAAATCTCACGGATGAACATCCGGCACAGCGGAATCGGCAGCTGATAAATCAGACGCCCGATGCCAAGCTGATCATAGGCAATGACATCCCGCTCCTCAAAGAAAATACGGGACACATCCAATGCCATCTTCGCTTCCTTGTAGGAATGGCTCAGCTCCTTAAGCTCACTGACCACCGTGCCATATGCAATGCGAACATTCTGTATTCCGGCCCGATGCAGATGGTTCATAACGCCTTCTGCAAAGTCTGCCAGACCATCATCTGCTCGATCACTTTGTGCATGATGAACGATCACGGTTCCGTTCTCATCCACCTGTGTCACAAAGTCACTGGAGCCTGTGCCTGTCAGTTCCTGCAGGACAAGCGAAATCTCACGATCCTTCGAATGATCCTGGGATTCCACAAGAAAGACAACCCGCGGACAATTGGCCTGGATATGGAGCTTTTTCGCCCGCTCATAGATATCTATCAGCAGAAGATTGTCCAGAAGGAGATTCTTCATGAAGCTGTCTTTGTCATAATGCTCCTTAAAGGCACCGATCAGCCCATGAATCTGATAGGCCGCCATGCGTCCTACCAGAAGTGTGTTGTCCGTGGTCCCCTTCACCACCAGAATGTATTCCAGACTGCTCTCATCAAACACCTTGAAGAAATGGAACGGACCTGCCGACTGCGAATCCGCCGGTGAAGCCACAAAGTCCGGAATAGCAGACGCGGCCTCCTGAAAGACCGGCTGCGTTGAAACCACATCCCGCCCCTCTGCGTCCATCACGCAGATATCCAGGTGCGAAATATCCCTAACCCCGTCAATCGTACTTTGCAATACCTGATTTGAAATCATGCCCCCACACTCTTTCTTTCGTTGCTATGCCATATGCTGCAAGACAGCACTCGTTTCCCCAATAAAGAACATTCTAAAGCAATACAAGCAAAAAATCTATAAACTTAATATCTGTTCAGCACCTGCCACATTTCAACGTGAATTGACTGCTTGCAGGCACATTCACGATTGAAATTGGCAGGCGGCCAAGGCGCGAAGCGCCTCCGGCCAGCCGCATCGAGGTTTTCCATAGGAAAATCGAGATGGGTGCTGAATAGTTACTAAACCCACTTCTTAGCAAAGAGAAATCGAGTTTTCCCCAATACGGATCTTCCCCTCCTTTAGCAGACGTCCTGCCGCGCGCTTAAACTGCGCCTTGCTCATCTGCATCTCCCGGCGAATGAGATCCGGATCCGCCTTGTCCGAAAATGGCAGGGTTCCGTTATTTTGCTGAAGCTTTTTCAGAAGGACAGCCGCATCCTCTGTCATCTGATCCGCTGCCGGCGCGCGCAGGGACAGATCCAGCTTGCCGTCCGGCCGGACATTGGCCACTCGCGCCTTCACGGTGTCACCCACCTTGAGTTCACGGATCAGCTCCTTTTTGGGAATGAGTGCGGAATACCGATCATCTACGGCAACGAAGCGTCCGAAATTCTCACTGGTTTCATACACCGTGCCGCTGACCGTATCTCCCTTTTGATACGGACTTTGCAGTGAGAGCCACGGATATACATTCATCGTCGCAGCAAGTCGCCCGCTCTTGTCGAGGTACACAGCACACAGCACCTCCTGCCCCGCCTGTACGCGCTGGTCGCGCGGCTGCTCATGAAACGGCAGCAGAAGATCCTTATCCAGGCCCCAGTCCAAGAATGCACCGATCCGCCCCACCTCGCGGACCCGAAGGCGTCCAACCTGATGAAGCATGAGCCCGGGCTCCTTGCAGGTAGCAATCAGCCGGTCCTCCGAATCCTTATACAGGAATACTTCGATTGCATCCCCCGTCTGTACATCGCGCGGTACCTGCGATTTCGGAAGCAGAACATGTTCTTCCTCCACCTGTTCTTTTTCCTTCAAAAAGACACCCATGGGCACCTTCTTCTCCACGATCAGTGTCTGCTTTTCTCCGATTCGAAACATCGTTTTGTCCGTCCTCACCTTCTGGTAATTTCCACTGCAGCATACGTCTCTCCCGCAGCGCTGTTAAGCAATATCAGTGTCTTGCGTTCTTCCATTTTCTCATAGATGACCGGAAAAATGGTATCCTTCAGGAACGCCTGTTTTTTATATTCTACACGAAGTCGCCGGATCTGCTCATCCTCCGGGCCATACGCCATTGCCAGCCGCACGTATTGTCCGTTGTTCACGTGGTGATTGCTGTCGAGAAACTGCTCCGTAATAAGTACCGGGCTCCCTTCCTGTCCGCCCTCCGCCGGAGCCTTGATTTTCCGCGGTAGATACTCCATGTCGAATTTCGGCTGCAGCTCGTAGGCATTTCGTATTGTATCATCCACTCTGGCCGGCATTCCCTTTTCCAAATCCAGTAGTGACCATATGGAGTTCGCCCTTACCAGACTCCTCCCATCCCTCGTCTCCATGCTGAAATTGCGAAGTCCAAGAAACCCCTTTAGCTCATAGGGAGATGTTCCGGTTATTACTTCATCGCCAAGGCGCGGCAGCTCTTCAATATCAATCTGCCAATAATTGATAATCCACGCCGCATGATTGGCATCAAGATAAGAAAAACCAACGCCAAGATCCTCAGACTGGAAGGTAGAACAATCCTGAAAATAGTCGATCAGCGATTCCATCCGAAGTCTTCTGCTTTGATTGGTTTCGCTGAAGCGAATGCGCCCTGTAAATGTGTACATAATTTTTGTTTCCCCGTTACATCTTTACATCGTACCTTCGCCTGCAGGCAAAGGCTTTATTTGGTGAGAACGCCACATGAGCAAAAGAGAAGCTTTACAGCAGCGATTTTGCGAATGGGCTCTAAATAGTTGCTATCTGCGAACAAAAAGCCCGCCCGGCTCACTTCGAGTCATGAAGCAAGCCGTGACAGGCCTGATTGCTAAGCACACGGAACTTCTTATTGTCGCCCGCCGTTCACAGTCTCTCGGCAGTGCCCCGGCAGTCGTCCTTACTCCGCCAGCTCGTATACCACCGTAACCGTCGCCATGATGGTATTCTCTCCCGGCAGCACATTCATCGTCTCATCCGTGGATGACTCTGCATTGGACGCATAGACTCTGGCATCAGAGGAATAGTAATCGGCGTTTCCATTCTCCGTGATCGATATCACCTTGCCCAGTTTGCAGCCTTGCTTGGCGGCAACCTTAACGGCCTTGTCCTGCGCGCGCTCCAGCGCAGCCTCCAGCGCCTGGTCGTAAGCCTCCTCCGTCTTGCTGTACTGGAAGGTAAAGCCGTTGATGACATTAACTCCGGCATCGCCTGCGTCGTCGACAAGCTCACCTACGCTCGAAATGTCCACATCCTTAATCTTCAGTATGGTGGACGCTGTATACCCCGTCACGGTTCTCGAATTGTCGTCGTAATCGTAATTAGCATACAGATCATAGCCGCTGGTGGAAATATTGTTCTTATCAATTCCGTCATTAAGCAGCACATCAATGACATTATTGATCACCTTCGCATTCTGATCCTGGGCCGTCTTCGAGGAGGTGTCCGTGCTCTCGACCCCCAGATTCAGAACCGCCTTATCCGGTGTCACTGTACTCGTACCTGTTCCCGTCACGGTAATGGTCGCATTGTCCGAGGCAACGGTCACCTGTGCGCCGGGATCCTCTTCTGTCGACTCCAGCGTCGCCGGCGTATCAGCTGTTGCGTCGTCTTCTTTTGCCGCGTCCTTCTTAGACTCTTTCTCTTCTGATTCCTCTGCTGTGGATGCCGCAGCGCTCTCTTCCGCCTTCTTGCTGTTCTTTTTATTTCCTACGCTCCCGGAAGATTTCTGCACGGCATCATCCGATTTCTTGCTGGATGCCGTCTCAACAGAAGAGGCGTCACCCCCCTCGCTGTCTGCTGTCTCTGCCTCCTGCGCATCCTTGTTGCTCGCCGCAAACTTCAGGGTTGCAGCCGCATCTGCCTGCAGTGCTCCTGACTTGCCAATCTCTGCCATTCCAACTGCTGCACCTGCTGTTACGCAGCACGCAAGAAGAGCTGCAATTACCTTTTTCTTCATAGAACGCCATCCTTTCTGCCGGTACGATGCCGGCCCGGGTGAACTACTCTCTCATATGTCATTATCGTAACCATTCAGCGTCCATCTCGATACCACCATTATACACAAGATTTTCCTTCCATCTGTGAAAGTTGTATTAAACCCTCGCGTAAATCGGGGTATAGCTCCCGGCCATCTTGGCCCAGGCGGCAGGATGATTCACAAAAACAGCGACACTACTGCATCTATAGTGTAAATAAAAAAGCCATGGGGAGCATCACTTGCTTCCCAATGGCTTTTTTTAATCATCCATTTTCAATCGATTAGTTACCCATCTTTGCCAGTGCCTTTTCCACCGGAAGGCTGATCAGCGCGACCACAACCATCTTCAGAAAATCTCCAGGAAGGAAGGGGATCACGCACATTCCCATCGCTGCTGCTACGCCGGTTCCGCTGACAACGCAGAACCATACAGTTCCGATTGCATATAAAACAACCGTTCCGATAATCATTGCCAGGAACATCCAGAGGATCCGAAGCCAGCCGGTCTTTTTCTTACCGAATGCCCAGTATAAAGCTCCCGTAATTAAAGCAAGGATGGGATACGCAACAATGTATCCGCCGGTCATACCGGCAATGCAGGAAACGCCTGCGCTGTACCCTGCAAACACCGGCACACCGACTGCCCCAAGCAAAACGTAAATAAACTGTGAAATAAAACCGAATTTCGCACCCAGAAGAACACCGGCCAGCATAACAGCGAAGGTGCACAGCGAAATCGGTACAGGTCCAATCGGAACTGAAATCGGTGCAAGAATGCAGGTGATGGCAGCGCACATAGCGCACAGTACAAGGTTTTTAGTTTTGCTGTTCATAATTATCCTCCCCGGAATGCCGCATCTTATTTTCATTACTCTGCTGCAGGAGCGTATCATGTCCTCCAACCATTGTCAACCGTATCAAAACGCAAAGTTAACAATAAGAGTTGTCCAAGTGCCGCCGGGTGATAAGCTCGAAAGATTGTCTGAGATGACACATACATCAAGGAACAACAATGCATTGACCGTCCTTCGTGCTTCGCCTACAATAGTTGACGTTGCATTAGCATAGGAAAACACTGGTGAGTGCTTGTGAAGCTCTCTTGCAGC
Organism: Acutalibacteraceae bacterium; assembly: GCA_963597485.1. Classification (GTDB taxonomy): domain Bacteria; phylum Bacillota; class Clostridia; order Lachnospirales; family Lachnospiraceae; genus CAG-791. The sequence goes on along the minus strand of CAVBQH010000044.1, from coordinate 7,730 downwards.
GACTAGAATGGAAGGAAGTAGAGACAGATGCTGGAACAGATTTCAATTTTCTCAGAAAACCGGAAGGGTGCCCTCAGCAAGATGACGAGTATTCTGATGGAGAACAATATCAACCTGCAGGCTATGATCGTGAACGACAGTGCCGAGTTTGGAATTGTCCGCTTTCTTCTCGAGGATGGCAAAAAGGCGCAGAAGATCCTGGAGCAGGCCGGTTATCTCTGCCACACAGATGCTGTCTACGCCGCAGTTATTTCTGATGAAGTTGGCGGTCTTAACAAGCTTCTGAAGGATGTTGCTGAAACCGGCATCAACATTGATTACATTTATATGTCCCATGACCGGGAAAGCGGTGAGCCCATTGCTGTATTCCATTCGCAGGATATTGAGGGTGTAGAGGAGGCTCTTACCTGGAGAGGGTACCGTATGGTGTGAACCATGCGATTCCACGGAGTTCTTCTTGATTAAACGAATCAGCTTCGAATACATTCAGGAGAAACCATGCACGATTTAACACAGACAACGCTGTCTGAAAAAGAGATTTTTCAAGGGTACATCCTCCGTGTGCGGAAGGACACAGCGAAAATGCCGGATGGCCAGATTGTAGAACGCGAGGTTGTGGAACACCCCGGCGGAGTCGCCATCGCGCTCGAGGATCCGGAGGGCAAGTTCTATCTCGTGACGCAGTGGCGCTACGCGCAGGAGCAGGTAACGTTGGAATTTCCTGCCGGTAAGAGGGAGAGCGGTGAAGATCCGCTGACTACGGCCATGCGTGAAATCGTGGAGGAAACCGGCTACGAGGGCACGGATTGGCGATATCTAGGCTCTATGATGCCGACTCCTGCCTACGACACTGAGGTCATTGAGCTTTACTATGCAAAGGCGGGTGCTTTCCTTGGCCAGCATCTTGACGATGATGAAGATTTAAGTGCCGAGAGATATTCGCTCGACGAATTGACGGAGATGGTACTCGCCGGAACACTTCGTGATGCGAAGACGATGTATATGACGCTGCTCCTCCGGGAACTCAAGCGCCGTAAAGAAATTTGACGTGCGTCTGTTTTGCTTCGCCGACGCAGCAAAACAGGCGTGGGAGAACATAAGCACCACATCGGTGCAGAAAGGACAGCAATGAGTGGCGATCTGTCAATCGGCCATGTGCGCAGCATTCTGCTCTCCTACGGGACGGAAGTTATGCAGTCCGAAGAATTTCAGGCTGCATTTTATCAGACGCATCACCTGCGTACGACTGTGGCCGTGCATTCCATTAATGTTGCAGTGATCAGCATCATCCTCTGTCTGCTCCTCTCAAGACTCCACATCATGATGGATCTACAGTCCGTTGTTCAGGCAGCACTGTGCCACGATCTTGGGATTCTTGGAAGAGACCAGAAATATCACAGCAGTTTTGAATGCTGCCAGCGGCACCCCATCGATTCCGTTGCGGTGGCACAGAAGATTTTAAGTCAATACGATGACAAAACGCTGAAGATTATCGAGACGCACATGTGGCCGGCAAGACCGGGGCGTCCTCGCTCCATGGAAGGATTTGTTGTTACACTTGCCGACAAGTATGCTGCCGTCATGGAAGGAACACACAGAGCCTATCGCTGCCGACACATCGAACTTCTTCCGCAGTAAAATCAGAGGTCCCGTTTGCCATCCGGCAAGCGGGACCTCTTCCTTTCCTTCAAGCAGCTATTCCCAGCCCATCATTACCACCCAAGCTTCCGCAAGCATACCGGTCGATTGGTTGTGATGTTCTCAATCCGTTCTCTTACTCCCGGCTCCAGCAGGCGCTTTGCTGCCTGTGGATCATCCACTGTCCACAAAGACAGGCGAAGGCCATTGCGGCGGCAACTCTCCAGCAGAGCTTCATCACAGATCCGGTAGTTTACGTTGATCACGCTTATCCCCAGACTGTGTATTCGCTGCAGCAAATCCTCCAAATACATTCCCTTTTCCTGCATAGGCAGAATCGAAAGCCTCCGGTAAAACGCTGCATCCATTTCCTCCGGATTTGCATAGACACCGGCCCGGCCGATGCGCTGCACCATTGACGCAGCGTCACTAATACATCCGGTAAACACAATTCTGCCGGGGTCAAATCCTTCTCTTTCTGCCAGCGCAAGAACCGCATCCTCCAGATGCGGTTCTTTTAAATCTGCATTCAAATACAGATCGGTATTCCGAAGCATCCCCAGACATTCTTCCAGTGTGAGTTCTTCGGTTACTCCGGCAATATCTGCGGACTCAATATCCTGTATGCCTTCTATCTCTATTTTTGCTGCTTTTGCTGATTTCTCGTTGCAGCGTTCTTGCCTGGCAACGTCTTTTTTCTTCTCTTCCGGCAGACATCTGGTCTCCTTCCCGTGGTCCAGCACGAGAATTCCATCAGACATTCTGATATCGACCTCCAAGCCGTCCGGACATGCGCAAATTCCCGTTTTGATGTACTGTATGCTGTTCATTGCGGTGCCTTCGCACCCGGAATGCGCGGTGAGCATGGCCTTCCTCTTCCCTTTCATTAATGGCATTTCGGATATACAAAACGGATAGCAGAAGCGCCAGGACCGTCATGATCAATGCACCTGCGCTGCCAAGGCCGAATTTCAGATTCCGCACACCGTAATTGTAGATATACTGTGTAATGGTGGTCGTACTGTTGGCCGGCCCGCCTCCGGTGAGCAGATTCACCTTGTCGAAAATCCGAAAGCTGTCGATGGTACGCAGAAGCGCGCATAAGGCAATTCCCGTTTTCAAGTTCGGAATGGTCACATACCAGAGGGTCGCAAGAGCTCCCGCTCCATCCACCTTCGCGGCATCAAACTGCTCCCTGGAAAGTCCCTGCAGCGTTGCATACAGAAGCAGAAATACAAACGGGCTGTTCTGCCACACATCAATGACCACCAGCATAGGAAAAGCCGTCCGGATATCCGAAAACCAGTTATATGTCGGAAGCCCCAGGAGCCGCAGCCACGAGTTCACAATTCCGTAGTTATCTGAGAGCATCATTCGGAAGCTCAGTGCCACCGTCACCGCCGGCAGAAGATACGGAAGCAGGATCAATGTCCGCATGATTTTCTTGGTCCACTTGCCCTCCAGAGAGTTGACATAAAGTGCCAGTGCGAAGCCGATCAGCAGTTCAAAGATCACTGCCAGAAGTGTGAATTTCACTGTCACCCATATTGCCTGGCGAAAATATTCATTGCCCAGCAGGCCGGCATAGTTCTGCCATCCTACGAAGGATGTACTTTTCCCCAACAGCCTGTAATCAGTGAAGCTGTAAACAATGGTGGATATCATCGGATAAACCGACATAACGGCCATGATAATCATGGCCGGCAGCACCATTCCTGCTGCAAACAATCGGTTTCCCCGAGTGGATTTTCCGCAAGACGCCTTTTTTTTTGCATTCATTTTGCCCGTACTGTTGTTCAATTCACTCATACTGCATCCGATACTTCTCAAAGGGAGTTCTCCAGCTGGGTCTGAGCATCCTCCAGGCCCTGATCCACCGTCTTGATTCCATTCACAATATTCCCAAGCTCTGTGCCAAGAATGGTATAGAAGTCACTCCAGTTCTCCATAACCGGGCGATACACGCCTCCCTCCAGCGCTTTGCACACAACCTCATACTGCGGGAACTGTGCCAGAATTTCTTCATCCTGCAGGCTTGAATAGCGGCAGGGAACACCTCCGTCAGCAACCGTTGACTTCTGAACATCCGCATCCATAAGGTACGACAGAAGCTTCACCGCCAGCTCCTGATGCGTGCTGTTGGCCGGAACACCGATGGTCCATACACCGTAGACATTGGCATTGTATGCTGTACTGTCTGCCGCAGACTTGCCTGTAATGGCGCAGTAAGCTGCCGTCGTATCCTCCGAAGGTGTATACCAGCCCGGCCAGCCGATCCCCATGGTTCCGGCTCCATTGTCAACCGAGGCAATCAGATCATCCTTAACCTCCGCATCGCCTGTCGCAATCAATTCCAGATAGAAATTAACGGCATCCTTGAATTCCTGCGTATTTACTGTAGGCTTGTTGTCGTCATCCACAACCCAGCCGCCGTAGGAGAGCAAAATCGGCAGAAAATCCACCACCAGATTATTCTCCGTATCGCCGCGGTAGATAAAGCCCTTCTGTCCGTTCTTCTGTGCAGCCTGGCAGATGGCCAGCATGTCCTCCAGTGAATCAATGGACGAGCCGTCATAGCCAGCAGCCTCTACGTTCGCCTTGTTATAGAGAAGCACCGTTACATTTCCGTAGTAGGGTGCCAGATAGACATTTCCATCATCCCCGTAACAAATCGTAGTGGTTGCAGGAATAATGTCATCATCCAGCTCATAGCCTGCAGCGGTCAGATTCGCCAGCACGCCTCCGGCGGTATACTCGGCCATCCAGGATCCGTCAACCATGCACAGATCATACGATCCGTCCTTATTCACCGCATCCAGTGCGACCTTCGAATGCAGATCGTCCTCCTCCAGCTCCAGAACCTCACAGGTTACATTGTTGTCTTTCTCGAATTGCGGAAGGCACTCCTTGATCACCTCCGCATAGGTCCCGGCGCGAAGTGCCAGTGTCAGCGTTGTGCCCTCCGTCGATTCATCTGCTTCCGCCGTCTCCGACGCTGCTGCGTCCGCTTCGCTGCTCTGCGTTTCGCTGTCTGCTGCCTGCGCCGTATCCGATGTATCCGCTGCTGTGCTTCCGCAGCCCGCCAGTGATGCTGCAGCCATCGCCGCAGCAAGAGTCAATGCCAATCCCTTCTTTTTCATAACGTTGTGTTATCCTCCTCGTCTTTCCGCACAACTTCTGTGCGATCACTCTATATACAGCAGAGCGCTCCGATGCCGTACCTTTCAGAGGCTCTTACTATCCACATCTGTCATCTGTTCCCTTCTTTTGCAAATGCATTGGACGGAACAGGTATTGCACCACCGGCTTTTCGAAGCTATGCCTTTACCGCACCGCTTGAAAGGCCCTCGATCAGATAATTCTGTGCGAACAAAACGAACAACAGCACCGGCAGTGCCGACACAATTCCGCCCGCTGCCACCAAACCAAAATTGGTCAGAGAATCCCCGGAATTTAATGTGGCAAGTGCCAGCGGCACCGTGTAGTTCTGGGCCGACTGTACGAAAATCACACTGTAGGTATATTCGTTCCATGCGTATAGGAAAGAAAGCATTGCAACCGCGGCCGTTCCCGGTGCTACGAGTGGCAGCACCACTTTCCGAAACAGATACCATTCCGAAGCGCCATCCATGCGTGCACTCTCTTCCAATTCCGTCGGAACCATTCGAAAGAACGTGATCATAAACCAGATGATAAATGGAATATTAATCAGTACACAGGCGAGAATTGCCGGCACCTTGGTACCCAGAAGTCCCAGGCGGTTGAACATCGTATAAAGCGGAATCGTAAACGCTATGGGCGGGAGAATCCGGACCAGGAGGATCCAGAAATTCATTGGACGTTTGGCAGCAAATGTGAACCGACGCCTTGTCAGCACGTACGCAGCGCACAAGCCAAAGCCAAGAGAAATGACCAAAGAAACAAGCGCCACCTCCAGACTGTTCTCCAGAGCTCGGCCAAAAGCCTTTTCCTGAAACAGTTCCAGAAAATGTACGCTTGTCAGACTTTGCGGGATCACAGAGATTCTCCCCTTCAGCTCCTCCATCGGACGAACAGACATGGCTGCCAGCCAGTAAATCGGAAAGAGCGCAAGCAGGAGAATCACTGCCCCGATAATTGTTTTTGTAATTTTAGACCAATGTTTTGCTGATGTTTTATTTTTCATAGGCCACAGTCTAGCAAGCCTATGTAAAACCAGCTTTCACAGTATCGTTAAATTCATTTAAATATATGGGCTCTGAACAGTTACGACGCCAGAAACTCCTCCATTCGCTTCAGTCCCTCGCGGATGCTGTCCTCGTCCGTAGCAAAGCTGATGCGGACAAAGTCGCCGCAATGGCTTCCGAGGCAAATGGCAGGGACGGTGGCCACGTATTTTTCATACAGGAGCTTCTCTGCGAACTCTTCACCGTTCATACCGGTTCTGCTGACATCGACCATAATGTAGAAGGCGCCGCTCGGCTTGATATACGAAAGCTTCTCCATGCGGTCCAACCCTTCCATCATGAGCGCGCGGCGGCGAGCAAAGGCATCATGCATCACAGCTACCTCTTCCATGGTCTCCGGCAGATTCATAGCCTTAGCCGCTCCCTCCTGGATAAATGTTGTGATGGATGTGGTGACATACTGATGGTGCTTCACCAGTACCGGCATGAGCCTGGCCGGTCCGGTTACATAGCCCAGCCTCCAACCGGTCATAGCGTAGGTCTTCGAGAAACCATTTACGATCAGGCTCCGCTGCTTCATTCCCGGGAAGGAAGCAATGGAACAGAATTCGGCACCGTCATAGGTCAAACTGCTGTACATCTCATCCGACAGGATGAGAAAGTTGTTCTCCACGGCCAGCCGGCAGAGGGCTGCCAGCTCATCCTTACTGTATACGACTCCCGTCGGATTATTGGGAGAATTGATAACGAGGAGCTTCGTCCGTTCGGTGATGGCTGCCTCAACGTCTGCAATGTTGATGGAGAAGCCATTTTCCGGGCGCAGGTTGACGTCCACCACCTTGCCGCCGCACTCCTTCACCAGTGCCTCGTAGTTGATAAATGCCGGCTTGAAGATGATGACCTCATCGCCGGGATCCACAACCGAGCAGATGCAGTCGTTGAGTCCCTCTGCACCGCCGCAGGTCACTAAAATTTCCGTGGCAGGATCATATGCAACCCCGGTATCCTTCACAACCTTTTCGGCGATGGCCTTCCGCAGGGACAGCTGTCCCCAGTTGGCGGGATAATGCGTCATGTGTGCATTTAATGCCTTAATTGTTTCTGCAGCCATCGGCTCCGGCGTATTGAAGCTCGGCTCTCCGGCACTGAAGGGAATCACTGAATGTCCCTCAGCCCGAAGTGCAGCTGCCTTATTCATAATCGTACGAATTCCAGAGGTAGGAACCTCCTTGAGGTGCTCCGCACCCTGCAATAAATCGTAATCCTGATTCATAGAAACCTTCCTCCTGTTATTACAAAGCCTTCCTGAGAAATAAAAAAGACGTCCAGACGCCAAAAAGCGGCACCGGGACGTCCTCGTCTCATTACATTGTTACACTGGATTATGTCGGCCGAAGGAGTCCCTTCGACGATTCGTGTTATACCATTTTGCCCTCAAAGCGTCAAGACGGGCATTTACAAACGCCGTCCTTTATGCGACGTTTTCAGGCGAACAGAGAATCCGCATACCGCACCGACGCCATCGCATCCTTTCCGTAGAAATCCGCACCGATGGCATCTGCGTACTCCTGCGTCATGACAGCGCCACCGACCATCACGCGGCAGTCCGGCTTCTTCTCTCGAAGCTGCCGAATGGTCTCCTCCATACTGACAACGGTCGTGGTCATAAGCGCTGACAAGCCGATCAGCGTCACATTCTCCCGGATGGCCGTCTCCACAATCGTCTCCGGCGGCACATCCTTTCCAAGATCAATGACATCGTAGCCGTAATTTTCCAGCATAACCTTCACGATATTCTTTCCGATGTCGTGGATATCCCCCTTGACGGTAGCCAGAATCACCTTTGCCTTGATCTCCTGCGGCTGTCCGGCCATTGACTCCTTAATGACAGCAAAGGCCGCCTTGGCTGCCTCCGCACTCATCAGA
>CAVBQH010000043.1:0-20407 GCA_963597485.1 Acutalibacteraceae bacterium | reverse complement strand
TATGAGGAAAGTCTGTCGGATGCGAAGGCGGAGGCTGCCAGAATTCTTCAGGATGCGCAGAAAGAGGCGCAGGCAAAGGCGGATCAGACCATTCGCGATGCACAGCAGCAGGCAGCGGGCATTCGCTCGAAGGCGGAGGCTGATATTGCTCAGGAGAAGAAAAAAGCTGTTAATGAAGCCAAGGATGAAATCGGCGGCCTGGCGATGGATATCGCCGGCAAGGTGGTCGAGAAGGAAATCCATGAGGAAGATCACCGCAGGCTGATCGATGAGTTTCTGGATCATATAGGAGAGGCATCATGACAGAAACAGGTGCACTGTATGGAAAGAGCCTGTATGATCTTGCTGCGTCAGAGATGATCTCCGATGAGATTATGAAGCAGCTGGAAATGGTGCAGGACTTGTTCCGAGAGAATGAGGATTATATCCGTCTGCTTTTGGAGCCGTCGATTGCCAAAAAGGAGCGGCTTGCGCTTTTGGATCAGGCATTCGGAGAAGCACTGCATCCATACGTGTTGAATTTCCTGAAGATTCTTACAGAAAAAGGGATTTTGCGGGAGTTTCACTCTTGCGTTGAAACCTATCGAAGGCTTTACTGCAAGGATCAGGGAATCGCAGATGCGAAGGTAACCAGTGCGGCGGCGTTGGAGCCGGAGCAGCTCAAACTCTTACGGGAGAAACTCGAGAGTATGAGCGGGAAACGGGTTCTGCTGCAGCAAAGAGTGGATCCTTCGGTCCTTGGAGGACTTCTGGTGGAAATGGACGGCCGCCAGTATGACGGAACGGTGAAGGGCAGGCTTTCGGATCTTCGAAGAAAGCTTACAGAAACGGTGCTGTAGCAGGAAGACTGCAGCAGCCTAAGACAAAAGGATGTGGTTGGAATGGAATTAAAACCAGAAAAAATTTCCGAGGTAATCCGCAGCCAGATCAAGTATTACCAGAACGCAATCATCCAAAGTGAAACCGGAACAGTTCTTACGGTGGGCGATGGTATTTCCAGAGTCAGCGGCCTTGTGAACTGTGTGTCCGGAGAGCTTCTGGAATTTGAGAACGGAACCTACGGAATGGCGCAGAATCTGGAGGAAACCAGCGTTTCTGCTGTGTTGTTCGGCGAGGATACGGGAATTCGAGAGGGACAAACGGTCAAAAGAACCGGGCGTGTTGTGTCAGTTCCGGTTGGAGAAGCCATGATTAGCCGTGTTGTAAATGCAATCGGTCAGCCGATTGACGGAGCCGGACCTATTGATGCAGAGGAATATCGGCCGGTGGAATCTCCGGCACCCGGTATTCTGGATCGGCAGCCGGTAAAGGAACCGCTGCAGACAGGGATCAAGGCAATTGATTCCATGATTCCGATTGGAAGAGGACAGCGTGAGCTGATCATCGGGGATCGTCAGACGGGCAAGACAACGATTGCTGTAGATACCATCCTGAATCAGAAGGGGAAGGATGTTATTTGCATCTATGTAGCCATCGGTCAAAAGCGCTCTACCGTTGCCAATCTCATGGAACAGCTGCGCCAGAACGGTGCGATGGAGTACTCCATTGTTGTAGCTGCAACAGCGTCGGAACCGGCACCGCTGCAGTACATTGCACCGTATGCAGGCTGCGCCATGGGCGAGTATTTCATGAATAAGGGAAAGCACGTACTGATTGTGTACGATGACCTTTCCAAGCATGCGGTTGCCTATCGGGCACTGTCTCTGTTGATTCGTCGTCCGCCGGGACGAGAGGCCTATCCGGGAGATGTGTTCTATCTGCATTCAAGACTTCTGGAGAGAGCCGCAAAGCTTTCGCAGGAAAAGGGCGGCGGATCGCTTACAGCACTTCCGATTATTGAGACACAGGCGGGTGATGTGTCAGCATACATCCCGACGAATGTCATTTCGATTACAGACGGGCAGATCTTTCTGGAAACGGAGCTCTTTCATTCCGGCATTATGCCGGCTGTAAACCCTGGTATTTCCGTATCCCGCGTCGGAGGAAATGCACAGATCAAAGCCATGAAGAAGGTTGCAGGAACACTGAAGCTGGTTTATTCGCAATACCGTGAGCTGCAGAGCTTTGCACAGTTTGGTTCTGATCTGGATAAGGATACCAAATCCAGACTGGATCAGGGAGCACGTATCGTAGAGGTGCTCAAGCAGAAGAATTCAGCACCGGTTCCGGTGGAGAAGCAGGTGGCAATTCTGTATGCTGTGACGCAGAATATTCTGAGCGAGGTTCCGGCGGCATCGGTTGCGGCGTATGAGCAGGGCCTGTATCGCTTCCTGGAGACGGACAGTGACGGTTTGGCGGCGATGGATGCCATTCGAAAGACAGGGAAGCTGGAGGATGAGACACAGGAGCATCTGAAGAAGGCACTGGAGTCTTATACGAGCCGCTTTTTGTCGGAAAGGTGACAGGTGAATGAGCGATGGCTGCTGCGAATATGAAGGCAGTGAAGCTCCGGATCAAGAGTGTCCAGAACACCATGCAGATCACCAAGGCTATGCAGCTGGTGGCTGCATCCAAGCTTCGGAGGGCAAAGGAAAAAGCAGAGCAGAGCAGACCGTATTATGAGACGCTGCACCGGACATTAGTGGAAATTGCAGCCGGGAACACGGAATTTGGCTCTCGTTATACACGCGCAGGACAAAATGACAGGTATCTGTATATTGTCATTGCAGGCGATCGCGGGTTGGCAGGCGGCTATAATGCCAATCTTTTCAAAAAGGTGGAAGAGGAGTCGGCCGGAAGGGACTACGAGGTTCTTCCTATCGGTCGGAAGGCAGCAGATTATTTTCACCACAAGGGTGTCCCCATTCTGACAGAGGCTTTTTCGGAAGCGGCATCGGTTGGACCATCTGACTGTTTTGAGATTGCAAGGCTTGTGTGCGAGGAATACAGCAAAGGGAGCTTTGGACATGTAAGTCTATGTTTTACCCGCTTTGTTTCCATGATGACGCAGACGCCGGAGGCGACAGCAATCTTCCCTCTGTCAGATCTGGCATCACAGGATGAGGGCCGTCAGACAGAGCAAAGGGACGGAAAGAGCAGGAATCTGATTCTGTATGAGCCGGACTCGGAGACCGTGTTTGATTCGATTGTTCCGGACTATCTGGCAGGCATTCTGTATACGAGCGTAAATCTTTCTGTGGCCAGTGAGTATGCGGCGCGCCGGATGGCAATGGAGGCTGCAACGGATAATGCGGAGGAGATGATTGATACGCTCAGTCTGAACTATAACCGCGCCAGACAGGCGAGCATCACGCAGGAGATCACAGAAATCGTGGCGGGTGCAGAGGATGCCGGATGATAGGAATCAAATCTTCTTACGAAGAAAGGAAAGCAGCAAATGAGCAAGCAGCATACAGGAAAGGTGATACAGGTTACAGGACCTGTTCTGGATATCCGGTTTGCCGAGGGTGAGCTTCCGGAGCTGAACAATGCAATTGAGCTAATGGTTGATGGACGTAAGCTGGTTGCGGAAGTGGCACAGCAAATTGGCGATGAGGTGGTTCGATGCATTGCCATGAGCTCTACGGACGGATTGGCAAGAGGTATAGAGGCAGTTGATACCGGAGCACCGATTTCTGTTCCTGTTGGTGAGGAATGCCTGGGACGTGTATTCAATCTGCTGGGGGAGCCGGTGGACAATCAGCCGGCACCGGAGGCAGCACAGCGATGGTCTATTCATCGTCCGGCGCCCAGCTTTGAGGAACAGGTTCCTGCACAGGAGATTTTTGAAACAGGAATTAAGGTTGTAGACCTGATCTGCCCCTATGCAAAGGGCGGTAAGATCGGTCTGTTCGGCGGAGCCGGCGTAGGAAAGACCGTCCTGATCATGGAGCTGATCCATAATGTGGCGACGGCACACGGCGGAATCTCTGTCTTTACCGGCGTAGGAGAACGCACCCGTGAGGGAAATGATCTGTACGGAGAGATGAAGGAATCCGGCGTTCTGGATAAGACGGCCTTGGTATACGGACAGATGAATGAGCCGCCGGGAGCCAGAATGCGCGTTGGATTATCCGGACTGACGATGGCAGAGTATTTCCGCGATGTGAAGAATCAGGATGTTCTTTTGTTCATCGATAATATTTTCCGTTTCACCCAGGCCGGTTCAGAGGTATCTGCGCTTTTGGGACGGATGCCTTCTGCAGTAGGCTATCAGCCGACACTGGCAACGGAGATGGGTGCTCTGCAGGAACGCATTACCTCCACCAAAAAGGGATCCATTACATCGGTACAGGCGGTGTATGTTCCGGCAGATGACCTGACGGATCCGGCACCTGCAACAACGTTTACACATCTGGATGCAACTACGGTATTGTCCAGAGACATTGCAAGCCGCGGCATTTATCCGGCAGTGGATCCGTTGGATTCCACAAGCCGTATTCTTTCACCGGAAATTGTCGGTCAGGAACATTACGATGTAGCAAGAGGCGTGCAGATGGTACTGCAGCGGTATCGCGAGCTGCAGGATATCATTGCCATCATGGGTATGGATGAGCTTTCGGATGATGATAAAAATGCTGTGTACCGCGCCCGCAAGATCCAGAACTTCCTGTCGCAGAGCTTCTCTGTTGCAGAGCAGTTTACCGGTATACCGGGTACCTATGTGCCGTTGAAAGAAACGATCCGTGGGTTTAAGATGATACTTGACGGTGAATGCGATGATCTGCCGGAGAGTGCATTCCTGATGGCAGGAACCATTGATGATGTGTTCCGAAAGGCAGAGAAGGACACCGCACATTAGAGAAAGGATCAACTATGTCAACCTTCCAGATACAGGTTGTTTCACTGGACGGCCTGGAATACGATGGAGAAGTGCAGCGAATTCGCCTGCGTACCATAGGCGGAGATGTGGCAATCCTGGCTGGTCATACCAATTACTGTACGGCGATCGGCATGGGGACGGCGGAGATTACGCTGGAGGATTCCACCAAACGCTCGGCAGCTTGTATCGGCGGTATGCTGTCTGTTATGAACGGCGTGTGCCGTGTGCTGCCCACAACCTGGGAGTGGGAGGAAGAGATTGACGTTGAAAGAGCGCAAAGGGCCAAGGAGCGCGCCCAGCAAAGGCTTCAGGATGAGAAGCTCTCCAAGGTGGAGAGAGTCCGGGCGGAAGCCAAGCTCTATCGCGCGTTGGTTCGCCTGAGCGCGGCACACAAGTAAAATGCGGAATACCATCTATCGAATATTGTATGCTGCTGCTTTATTCTGCGTAGCCTTCCTTCTTATGGAAGTGTTCGCGGCAGGTACCAGCACGCAAACCACAACAGAAATGTCAGCTGCAGTACTGCCGGTTATATCAATGGATACCGGCAGTACTGTTTTTAATACTCTGTATGGACTGACACAGGAGCAGAATCCCGGGCAGATGAGGACGGTCCTGACACCGATTGATTCGGACCGCACCATCGGACTGCAGATCCGTGCATACGGACAGACCATTTCTGCACTATCTATGGAAGTAAGGGATATTACGGGAGATCGTCTCATCGAACAGGAGGCGGTAGAAGTGACCGGCGGAGAGGACTCCGTTTATAACGCACAGCTCACATTTAAAAATCTTATTTCCCCGGACACGGAATATATGCTGGTATTACGGCTGTCCACGGAAGACACGCAGGATATCCGTTATTACACCCGATTTGTTTATACAGAGGATAATTCAGTCAGCGAGGCGGCAGAAGAGGCCCTGACATTTGCACGCACATTTCATGATAAAACCTTTGATAAGACTGCAGAGGATTATTTGCTGACGTACCTGGAGCCGTCGGATGACGTATCCAACAGCTCATTGGCCAGTGTCACGTTGTACAACAGTGCAGATGCTGTGACCTGGGGGGATTTGAATCCAACGGAGGTCACCTCACCGATTTACTCCATTACAGACAGGGAAGGGGAGACCTTTGGAATTCGAGGAACCTATTATGTGTCCGCACCTGCGCAGAATGAGGAACCGGGTCAGACGCTGCTGTTTCGATGCGAGGAGTTTTATGAGCTTCGGAAGGGTACGGATCGCTTTTATCTGATGGATTATGAACGGACGATGTCGCAGGACTTTGACCCGCAGCATCCCTATGGAACCTCCGGCGGTTTAATGATTGGCATAACGTCATCACAGATACAGACCATGCGCAACGCACAGCGCAGCGTTACCGTTTTTGTGCAGGACGGAAGGCTGTACGAATACTCCCTGTCTGAGGATTTGCTGATTTACATATTTGGCTTTGATGAGGCCGGGGATACTGGAGAACGTGAAACGCACGCGGAGCATGATATACGAATCCTTCATGTGGAAGAGGACGGAAGCACGGATTTCCTGGTCTATGGATACATGAACAGCGGCAGGCACGAGGGCAAAATAGGTGTTTCGTTCTACCATTACAGCGGGGAATATCACACCATGGAGGAGAAGGTGTTCGTCCCCTACAGCGGATCCTGGGAACGTTTAAAGGATCGCATCGATCAGATTTCGCACTATGATGTGGAAACCGGAAAGCTGTATCTGATCCTGGATAATGCGTTGTACGAAATTGATGTAAATGTCTGCAGCCTGCGGCTTGTCGAGGGAAACCTTGCAGAGAAGTCGACGGTAATCGCATCCAACGGTGTACTGGTGGCGTATGCGGAAGAGGAGCAGGGCCAGGCAACAGGGCGGATTGTTCTGGTAAATCTAAACGGATTGAATAAGACCATTGTGGAGCCGGAGGCCGGCAGTTATGCAGTTCCCCTTGGCTTTCTGGGACAGGACCTTGTGTATGGAACAACAAGCAGCCAGGAGGAGCTTCAGGACGTAATCGGGACCAAAATCACACTGATGGATCATGTGTATATTGTGGACCAGGAGCTTCATGTTCTGGAGGATTATCATCAGGATGGCTATTATGTGACCGGATGCGATGTGCGTGACAATCAGCTGGTGCTGGACAGAGTCCAAAAGAATACGTCAGAAGGCGCGTCGGAAACGGCGTATGTACCGGCTGATTCGGACACGATTACCAGTGCGGCCAGCTCCAACACATCGTCTCTTGTACAGAGCGTATCATCCTCTGGATATGGCACAATAAAGCAGCTAAGTCTTGGCGTGACAGACTGGTCTGACTGCCAGTATATGCGGCCGCAGGAGATTCTGTATGAGGGATCCAGAGAACTTTCTCCAAGAGGCAGCGCGCAGACGGGAGGGGCCACGCAGAGTGCAGGACTTGCAGAAACGGTCAGCCAGGATAAAGAATACTTCATATACAGCTGCAAAGAATACCTGGGATCGACGGATCGAATCAGCACAGCAATTGAACTGGCAGATCAGCAGCGGACTGGTGTTGTGGTTGACGAGAGCGGGCAGTACATCTGGAAAAACACGACTGCGCAGCGCGCTGAGATAGAAGCCTTAACAACAATGGAGGCTGCTGCAGCTTTGGGAAATTCGCAGGCAGCCTGCTTACAGGCTATGCTTACCTATGCGGCAGCGGAAACGACAAAAATCGACACAGCAGGACTTCTGGAAGAGGGAAAATCCGTACTGGAGATTCTATCCGATGCGCTGAAGGATGCCGGAATTCTGGATTTGACTGCCTGTTCCATGGATGAAGTGCTGTATTATGTGGAACAGGGAAGTCCTGTATATGCGTCAGTGGGGGACAAGTCAGCTGTATTGATCGTGGGATATGGACCGGAGAATATAGAAGTGTATGATCCGGCGGCAGGAAGCGTGCATCTTCTTGCCAGATCTGCTGCAAGTGAACTGTTCGAGAATGCAGGAAACCAGTTTATCAGTTACAAGTAGGGGATAATAAAAAAGGAAACGCTGATGTACGTCAGCGTTTCCTTTTTTGTTATTCGATGGTATGCAGACCGCCCTCCTGGTAACGGGCCACAAGATTCTGGATTCTTGCAGAAGGATCCAGAAGATCTGCGATGGAACTGTCATGATTCAGCGTATCTATGATATAAGCGATGTACTTGCTCATACTGCAGCTGATATACCAGGGACGATCCAAAAGCTCCTGCGGCTGATAAATCAGGTTTGTTGTGAGAATACGATCAATCAGACCGCTTTCATAGGCTTCGTCGAATTTCTCAAGACCGCTTGTGAACAGCCCAAAGGTTGCGAAGACGAAAATGCGTCCGGCCTTGCGCTGCTTCAGACCTCTTGCAACCTCAAGAACGCTATCACCGGAGGAAATCATGTCATCAATGATGATCATATCCTTTCCCTCTACGGAGGAGCCAAGGAATTCGTGCGCCAGAATGGGATTGCTGCCGTCAACAACCTGTGTGTAATCGCGGCGCTTGTAGAACATGCCCATATCGAGGCCAAGCACGTTTGCAGTGTATACAGCGCGCTTCATGCCGCCTTCATCCGGGCTGATGACCATCATGTGCTCTGCATCGATTTGCAGTCCCTCTACGTGACGAAGCAGACCCTTAATAAACTGGTAAGCCGGCTGAACGGTATCGAAGCCGGACAGCGGGATGGCGTTCTGAACACGCGGATCGTGGGCATCAAAGGTAATGATGTTGTCTACGCCCATGTGAACCAGCTCCTGAAGAGCTAATGCGCAGTCAAGCGATTCCCGCATGGTGCGCTTGTGCTGCCGGCCCTCATACAGATACGGCATAATGACGGTGATACGTCTTGCCTTTCCGCCGATCGCTGCAATGGTACGCTTAAGATTTGCATAGTGGTCGTCCGGAGACATGTGGTTGATCTCACCGAACATGCGATAGGTCTTGCTGTAATTCACAACATCCACAAGAAGATAGAGATCCATACCGCGAACGGACTGCTTCATGACGCCCTTGCCCTCACCGGTTCCAAAACGGGGGAGGTCCACATTTACAATGTATGTCGGACGCTGATAGCCGTTAAACGCGAGGCTGTCCCTGTGCTCACTTTCTCTTTCTGCACGCCATTGTGTGAGAAAATAATCAATTTCCTTACCGATTTCCTCACATCCTGAAACAGGGACCAGTCCAAGAGAACCAACAGGAATGGATTCAAGCTTACGTTTGTCGTGTCTTCTGATCTTCTCCATCTTGCCCTTTCTGCTGCGGCCAGACTGCCTGCAGCTCATACCTGGAGGAACAAATCATCCTCCGTACAATCCTGAATGAATTTACTGCTTCATCTTACGGCTCACGCGAATATCGGAGCCGGTGAGCTTCATTATGGTATAACTGCTGGTGATCCGCGAAAAAATACGATCGGAATACCGGTCACGCAGCTCCTGAAGTGACAAATTAGTTGAAATAATGGTGGAACGTCTGCGCAGCTCACGTTCGTTCAACAGCGAAAACAGCTGCGTAGATACGAAATTATTGGTCATTTCGGTACCAAGATCATCAATGATGAGAGCCTCACAGCCGTATAGGTCTTCCAGAAAGCGTTGATATTCTGAACGCTTATCCTGCCCGAACAGGTAAGAGGAGATTGTCTCAAACAAAGAAGATGAACTGAAATACAAGACAGAATGTCCGGCCTTCAGCAGCTCTCCTGCAGTACATATGGACAGGAAGGATTTTCCGACACCGACTGTACCATAGAAAAATAAATTTTCATAGTCAGAATTAAAACGCCGGATATATTTTCTGCAGACATCGACTGCGCGGCGGAAGTGTTCAAGGTCCTCGCCGTGGTAGAACTCCTCGGACATGTTCTCAAAACGATTGGTGCGCAGCAGCTGATCCAAATGAGACTGCTGATAGAGAATAGCAGATTCCTTTTTCTTAAGACAGTGGCATTTCTGATTATCAATATAACCGGTGTCGTGACAGTCGGGACAGTCATACTGCAGCTGAAGATAATCCGCAGGAAAACCGGCGCCGGTAAGGAGCTTTTCCTTTTGCGCGGCGATATCGGAAAGGCGTTCCCGAAGAGAAAAGGAAGGTGCTGCGCCGGAAAGCCTCTCCTGAAGAGAAGCGTAGGAGATCTCCGGGATTTCCCTGTCAAGCTCCTGATAACGCGGAAGCTTGGCGTATACCCTTTTCCTGCGCAGCTCCAGCTCGCGCCGATGCCGATCCCGGACCTGGCTGTATTCCAGCATTAGCTTGTTGTAGTCTTCTCTTGGCAGTGACAATGATGCCTCTCCTGTAAATCGATGATTCTTAATTGCTCAGCAGCTGCTTTTCCAGCTCCTCCATGTTGTAGGAGGATTTCTCGAAGCTCTGGAAGGAACGAGCAGAGCTCTTGCCGGACTTAGCAGCGCGCCGTGCCGCTTGTGTCTGCACGCTTTTTCTTGCCTGCTCAGCAGTGGAAATACCGGCCTCTGCCCAGTTAAGAGCAACCTTTTCGATGTAGCGGAAGTCCTTTTTGCCAAGGCCGACACAGTATTCTACCAGATAATCAATCAGCTCGTCCGAAAAGTGCAGCTGATCCGACATAAAGCAAATGGTTTTTGCCTCGCGAACAGACAGCGGCTTTCCGATGTACTGTTCTACAACGAACATCAGCTGGCGGCTCTCGTCGCTTTGCTGGAAGCTTTCCAGTTGCTCGGCAGTGACATCACTGCCCTGTACGGGGCGAGCCGGCTGCGGCTGTGCTGCGGCCGGTGTGGAAATCACAGGTGCAGCGGCAGAAACTGGTGTGCTTGCCGAGGACTCCATGGCAGAATTTGCGGCCAGCATCGGTGCAATGGAGATGACCTGATGATTTTCCTGAGAAACGGAAGCTCTGGGTTCACGAAGGAAAATGCCGGCCAGATTCCCGGCAGCATCAATCTGCAGAGTCAGGAGTCCCTTTCGCTCCCAGTAACGCAGGGAGCGCAGAACCTCCTTTTCTGTGTGATTAAATTTATCGGCAATATCCGACATACTGGTTGCAAGACCTGCAGACATCATACGGACAAGGTAGAGATAGATCTTGATCTGCGCATCATTAGCGTCCTTCATATATTCATCGATAAATAAATTGGAAATGACCGTAGATTCCATAGCCTGATTGTTATAAATTGCAAATGCACCCATGCTGTAACCCCTCTTTTGTCCTTGTTATCAAAATGCCGTCACTGAAACAATCATGCCTGCTCACACAGGCACCACCACAAATAAAATCAGCTGCACCCAATGTCTGCGCGAGCAAGCTCGCACGGACGCGCAGGCGCTGTCCGGGATTTTTACAGTAACAGAATCCGAAAAATTGCTTGTTAGGATAGGAGAGAGTATAGCATCGCGCCTTTTTCTTCAAAATGGTAAAACTGAACAGAAAAAAACGGTGTGTCCGGGACGGCATTTCATCCTCTGATTTGTGGATAATGTGGATAACGGGAATAAGATGCCCGAACCGCGAAAAACATAAAAAAGTTGTCCACACCCTCTTTGTCACAGAGGAATGTGGACAGCGTGGATAAATATCAGTCTTTGGATGAAGAAAGCAGCGCGGGGCCGATATCTGTGACGTTTCCGGCACCCATGGTTATCAACAAATCACCTTTTCGGCAATTTTTTCGCACAAAATTCTCGATTTTGCTAAAATCCGGAAAATAGAACACGTCTTCCTTTCCGAGGGCGCGTATCTTATCGGCCAGCGTTTGCGAGCTGACGCCGAGGGTGTCGGTTTCTCTGGCAGCATAAATGTCAGCGAGAATCACAATATCTGCAAGCGCAAGAGCACTTGCGAAATCGTCCAGCAGCGCCTTTGTCCTGGTGTAGGTATGCGGCTGGAAAATGCAGACAATGCGGTCGTGAGCAATGTTGGCAGCAGCTGTCAGCGTGGCGCGGATCTCCGTCGGGTGATGCGCATAGTCATCGATGATCGTGATGCCGTTCATTGTTCCCTTATACTCAAAACGCCGATCGGTTCCGGCAAAGGCGGCCAGCGCTCTGGCGGTGTGGCCGCGGTCCACACCGATGAGATCGGCGGCAGCGATGGCGGCCAGAGAATTGTATACGTTATGCTCCCCGGGGACACCCAGAGAAATCAGCTGTGTGTGGCCGCCGGTCTTAATATGCCGGCAGCAGGTGAAGCAAGCACGTGCGGCATCGTCATAGCGAATGTGAACCGGGTAGTAATCGCTGCGATTCCGGTCACTGCCGAAGGTGATGATGTTGCAGGTAAGCCCTGCGGTCAGCTCCTCGTAATTCTCAATATCGCTGTTAATAATCAGTGTTCCATCCGAAGGAATCAGTTCCGCGAATTTGCGGAAGGAATGCCGGATATCATCAAGGTCCTTAAAAAAGTCCAAGTGATCCGCATCGATGTCCAAAATGATGCCGATTTTCGGAAACAGCGACAGGAAGCTGTTGGTATATTCACAGGCCTCTGCGACAAAATAATCCGAATGCCCAACGCGCACGTTTCCGCCAATGGATTTTAAAATTCCACCAACAGAAATCGTCGGATCATCATCGGCGGACAAGAGGATTTCGGAAATCATGGAGGTAGTTGTTGTCTTGCCGTGTGTGCCGGCTATCGCAACCGGGCAGCCGTAGTTGCGCATGATCTCTCCGAGAAGCTCTGCTCTTGTCAGATGCGGAATGTTAAGAGCCACTGTCTGCTGGTACTCGGGATTATCGGGGTGAATGGCGGCGGTAAAGATTACAAGGTCAAGATCGGATGTAATGTTCTCTGCCTTCTGACCGATGCATACATGAATGCCCTGCTTCTCCAGTTCCTCCGTGATAGGAGACGCACTGCGGTCCGAGCCGGAAACTACGAATCCCCGGCTTGCCAGAATTTCTGCAAGGCCGCTCATGGAAATGCCGCCGATTCCGCAGAAAAAGACGGAAATCGGATGTGAAAAATCAACCTGATACATGGGATGTCCTTTCGCTTTTGGGTGTCGCCGGAGGCGACGGATATTTTTTCTTCATTATAGGAGAGATAGGGGGCAACTGCAAACCATGTCTGCTCGCGAAAGGACCTTTGCCTCAATGTCATTGTAATAAATGCCTGATGATGCGGCGGAGAACAAATACTGTAAAATAAATCTGTACAAAATAAGCGGCTACGCAAACGGGAAACTTGGATAATAAGCACAATTACACGACGGAAATTCCTTTTATTCTATATCTTGCTGTGCTATACTGGACTAGCTGATGGGGGGACACCCAAAGGCAAATACAGACAGCACTGAGGTGATCGCGATGATCAAGAAGGAAATGATAGCGATGCTGCTGGCAGGAGGCCGCGGCAGTCGACTTGGCATTCTTACATCCAAGATGGCAAAGCCTGCAGTTCCGTTTGGGGGTAAATACCGAATTATCGATTTTCCCCTGAGCAACTGCATTAATTCCGGTGTGGATACCGTGGGAGTGTTGACACAGTATATGCCGCTGAAGCTGAATACACATATCGGCATTGGTATTCCGTGGGATTTGGACAAGCTGACGGGCGGTGTGTCGGTGCTTCCGCCCTATGAGAAGATCGCAGGGACGGAGTGGTATACCGGAACGGCCAACGCCATATATCAGAACATGAGCTATATGGAGAATTACCATCCGGACTATGTTCTGATTCTTTCCGGCGATCACATTTATAAGATGGACTATGAATCCATGCTGGACTTCCACAAGGAGAACAATGCGGATGTGACCATCGCTGTTATGCCGGTTCCGATGGAAGAGGCGAAGCGCTTTGGCATCATGATCACTGATGAAAACCGGCAGATCACAGATTTTGAAGAAAAGCCGGCCAACCCCCGCAGCAACCTGGCCTCCATGGGAATTTATATTTTCTCCTGGAAGGCATTTCAAGAGGCACTGGAGACCAACAAGGATACTCCCGGGCTTGATTTTGGCAAGCACATCATTCCTTATTGCAGAGATAAGGGGGAGAGGCTGTTCGCTTATGAGTTTAACGGCTACTGGAAGGATGTAGGTACGCTGACATCCTACTGGGAAGCGAATATGCAGCTCATTGACATTGTTCCGGAATTCAACCTGTATGAGGAATACTGGAAGATCTATACCAATGTGGAGTCGCTGCCGCCGCAGTATTACGGCCCCTCCAGCAAGGTGCTGCGTTCCATCGTCGGAGACGGCAGTGAGATCTACGGACAGGTGGAGCAGTCGGTTATTGGCAGCGATGTTGTCATCGGTGAGGGCGCTGTGATTCATGATTCTATTATTATGAATGGCGCCAGAATTGATGCCGGATGCCACCTGGAAAAGGCCATTGTGGCTGAGAGGGCGCACGTCGGAGAGAATGTAGTGATTGGAGAGGGAGAAGAGATCCCTAACGAGACGAATCCGGACATCTACTGCAGCGGCCTGACGGTTATTGCGGAGGATACGGAGGTTCCGGCCGGCGTTTCCATCGGTAAAAATGCAATGGTGAACGGTAAGACAGCCGCGGAGGATTATCCGGAGGGCAGGCTGGAAAGCGGCCGGACACTGAATAAGGAAGGGAGCGCGTTATGAGAGCGATCGGAATCATTCTGGCGGGGGGACGTTCCAACCGCATGAGAGAGCTGTCCCAGAAACGGGCAGCCTGTGCGATGCCGGTGGCAGGGAGCTTCCGCAGTATAGATTTTGCGTTGACGAACATGGAATATTCCAGGGTACAGAAGGTGGCTGTTCTCACCCAGTATAATTCGCGAAGCCTGAACGAGCATTTAAGCTCCTCCAAGTGGTGGGATTTCGGACGTAAACAGGGGGGGATGTTCCTCTTTACACCGTCTTTTACCAGTGAGAATGGGAACTGGTACCGCGGAACTGCAGACGCCATTGCACAGAACATCAGCTTTCTGAAGAATTCCCACGAGCCGTATGTAGTCATTGCATCCGGTGACTGTGTTTACAAGATGGATTACGGTGAGGTCCTGGAGTATCACGTGGCAAAGCGGGCGGATATTACAGTTGTCTGTAAGGACATGCCGGAGGATGCCAACGTTGAACGCTACGGCACGGTAACAATGGACGGGGACGGACGCATCACAGAATTTGTGGAAAAGCCGATTGTTGCGAAGTCCAAGACCATCTCCTGCGGCATTTATGTTATCCGGCGCCGTGCATTGATCGAGCTTCTTGAGCGGAGCGAGGAGGAAGGCCGGTTCGACATCGTTCAGGACATTCTTATCCGCTACAAGGATGTGAAGCGAATCTACGGATATAAGATCAGCTCCTATTGGAGCAACATTGCTTCGGTGGATGATTATTTCCGTATGAATATGGATTTTCTAAAGCCGGAGGTGCGAAACTACTTCTTTAAGGAGTATCCCGGTGTGAATTCCAAGGTGGCGGACCTTCCGCCGGCCAAGTTTAACGTGGGCGTAAATGTGCACAACAGCCTGCTTTCCAGCGGTTGCATTGTCAATGGTGACGTTGAGGACTCGGTGCTGTTCCAGCAGGTATATGTTGGAAATCACTGTGTGATCCGCAATTCGCTGATTCTTAACGATGTTTACATCGGTGATAATGCCTACATTGAAAACTGCATTGTTGAATCCGGCAGCACGATTCGAGCCAACGCGTACTACAAGGGAGAGAACGGAATCCGCATCGTTGTGGAAGAGAAGGGGGAGCGCTACAGCCTGTAGCAAGGACGATTATGAAAATTACGGATGTTCGAGTACGCAGGATTGCACAGTCCGGCAAGATGCGGGCCGTTGTTTCAATTACACTCAACAGCGAATTTGTAGTACATGACATAAAGGTAATTGAAGGGGAGAAGGGGTTATTTATCGCAATGCCCAGTAAGCGTACCGCAGAGGGTGAATATCGGGATGTGGCACATCCCATCAACGCACAGACCAGAAAGCTGGTGGAGGATGCCATCCTGGCGAAGTACCGGGAGTGCGTAGAGACCTGGGATAAAACGATGGATGAGCCGGTGGCACTGGCGTGAACGCCACATGAGCAAAAGAGAAGCTTTGCAGCAGCGATTTTGCGAATGGGCTCTGAATAGTCACCGTGATTTTATTACGGCAACAGAGGGAAAAGGAAAACTTTTTGGCAGCAGGAGCGGGGGCTTCTGCTGCCGCTTTTTTTGGAGGCGGGTGCATAGCTACGGCTCGCACGCCTGCCGGTGACGGGTTCTGGCGAGCATATCAATACCGTGGTATGCTACTAGATTGTGGCGATATGTGAGCATGAAAGGAGAAATGCAGTGGAGCAAGAGTGGTATTTAATCGTTGGACTTGGAAATCCGGGCAGAGAATATGACGGAACAAGGCATAATGTCGGCTTCGCGGCAGCAGATCTTCTGATCGATGCGTGGAACATTGACGGGCCTGCACGTTTTAAAAAGTCACTGGTGGGAAAGGGACGGATCGCAGATGCAAAGGTTGTTGTCATGAAGCCGATGACCTATATGAACCTTTCCGGTGAAGCTGTGCGGGAGGGCATTGATTATTACAAAATAGACCCAGCCACCCATCTGATTGTTATTTCGGATGATATTGACTTAGAGCCGGGGCGAATCCGGATTCGTCAGAAGGGAAGTGCCGGCGGACACAATGGCTTGAAGAATATTATTCAGCACGTGGGGGATGGCAACTTTTACCGAGTGAGGATCGGCGTTGGAGCAAAGCCAAGTCCCCAGTATAACCTGGCGGATCATGTATTGGGGCATCCGAAGGGGGAGGATGCAGAGAACATTTGTCTTGCTGAACAGAAGGCGGCAGAGGCGATCGAGGTTATCCTAAGAGACGGCATACAAAAGGCAATGAATCAGTACAACAAGTAATTGGTAATAGGTAATAGGCAGGGGATTCATGAGAACACTAACAGAGCCGCTTCGCGAGGCGGCAGAATATCAGACACTTCTGGAGACGCTGAAAGAGCCCGGGGCAAGGGCTCTGGCAGATGGATGCGTACCGTCTCAGAAGCTCCACCTGATAGACGCTCTTTCCAGAGAACGTGAACTGGCGCCATACGCACGTTTTCGACTGATTTTGACCTATTCCGATAAGCGGGTACGGCAGATTCAGAGTGAGTATGTATTCTATGACCGGAACACGGTGATTTTCCCTGCGAGGGATTTGATTTTTTATCAGGCCGATCTGCGCGGAAAGGCTCTGGAGAAGGAGCGGATGCTGTGCCTCCGAAGGATCATGGAGGGGCGACCGACGACAATTGTCACAACCTTTGCGGCACTGATGACGCCGCAGGTTCCGCTCCGCATCCTGCAAAGCGCAGTCCTTGCTTTGGAGAAAAGGCAGCGCGTTGGGTTGGAACAGCTTTCTGCAAAACTTTTGCAGCTTGGCTACGAAAAGACGCTGCAGGTCGAGGAGCCGGGACAGTTTGCTGTTCGCGGTGATATCGTAGATATCTTTGATCTGACGGAGGAGAACCCTTGCCGTCTGGAATTTTTTGATGACGAGATCGATTCCATACGCAGCTTTGATCTGGAGACGCAGCGATCCATCGAACAGATGGAGTCGGTGCAGATTTATCCGGCGGCAGAGCTTGTCATGTCGGATGCCCGGCGCCGGGACGGTCTTGCAAGAATTCGGACGGAGAAGGAGGAAACGGCACAGACGCTCCGGGATCAGGGAAGAATGGAAGCGGCACACCGCCTTTCACAGGAGACGGAAGAGATTCTGGAGCGGGCAGAAGAGTTTCAGGATTATGCGGGACTGGAGGGGTACATCCATTATTTTTACCCGCAGACGGACAGCTTTTTGGAGCTGCTTTCCAAGGACCGGACGATGGTCTTTGTTGATGAACCCTCGCACATCCGTGAGGAAGCGGATGCGGTTGAACTGGAGTTTCGTGAGAGCACGATCAGCCGAAGTGAAAAGGGGTATGTTCTTCCCGGACAGATGCAGCTGGTATCCAGCGCAGAGGCCATTGAAGCTAAAATGAAAAGCTACCGATGCCTTGGGCTGACGGAGCTGGCCTCGGGACATTCATTTCTCCTGCCGGAGTGCATCGTATCTGTGCATGCCAGGAGTGTTGCGGCGTACAACAAGAGCTTTGATGCTCTGGCAGAGGACCTTCGTAAGTACCGGCTGCAGAAATACCGCTGCATCATCATTTCAGCCTCCAGAACGCGCGCCAAACGGCTGGCAGCGGATCTGACAGCCAGGGGGCTCACCAGCTTCTACAGTGAAAACCCGGACCGCATCCTGGAGCCGGGCGAGATTATGACCTATTACGGGAGTATTGCGCACGGCTTTGAATATCCGCAGCTGAAGTTCATTGTGATTGCGGAGACCGATATTTTCGGTGCCGGAATCCGGAAAAAACCCAAAAAACATCGCTATGAGGGCGAGTCAATCCGCGATTTTGCGCAGCTGAAGGTGGGCGACTACGTAGTGCATGAGGATCACGGCATCGGTATATACCGCGGCGTGGAGAAGATTGAAGTCGATGGCATTGCCAAGGACTACATCAAGATTGAGTACGGCGGAGGCGGGACACTCTACATCCTTCCGGGCGAGCTGAAGGTGCTGCAGAAATATGCTTCGCAGGAGGCGGCAAAGCCCAAGCTTAATAAGCTGGGCTCGCAGGAGTGGTCGGCTACCCGCAATAAAGTAAAGGGCGCTGTTGAGGAAGTGGCGGCAGACCTCGTGCAGCTCTATGCCAAGAGGCAGTCGATGAAGGGACATGCCTTTGAAAAAGACACGGTGTGGCAGAAGGAATTTGAGGAGATGTTCCCCTTTGAGGAAACGCAGGATCAGCTGAACGCCATTGCGGATACCAAGAAGGATATGGAGTCGGACAAGATCATGGACCGACTGATCTGCGGCGACGTGGGCTTTGGAAAGACGGAAATCGCCATTCGGGCTGCCTTTAAGGCTGTGCAGGACGGCAGGCAGGTCGCGGTTCTTGTTCCTACAACAATTCTGGCCCAGCAGCATTTTAATACCTTCACGGAGCGCATGAAGGAGTACCCGGTGTGTGTGGAAATGTTGTCCAGATTCCGTACAGCCGCAGAGCAGAAAAAGACCCTGTCGGGCATCGCCTCGGGGCGGGTAGACATCGTGATCGGTACACACAGACTCTTGTCCAAGGATGTGGCGTTCAAAAGCCTGGGACTTCTCGTGGTTGATGAGGAGCAGCGTTTCGGCGTTGCCCACAAGGAGAAAATAAAAAAGCTTCGGGAGAATGTGGATGTGCTGACGCTTTCCGCTACTCCCATTCCTCGAACCCTTCATATGAGTATGATTGGAATCCGTGATATGAGCGTTCTGGAGGAGGCACCGCAGGACCGTGTCAGTATTCAGACCTATGTCATGGAATACAACGAGGAAATGGTGCGGGAGGCTGTGCTGCGGGAGCTTTCCCGCGGCGGGCAGGTGTACTACGTGTACAACCGCGTCAATGATATCGCAGAGGTATCGGCAAGGCTTTGTCAGCTGATTCCGGAGGCCAGAATCGGCTTTGCTCACGGACAGATGAATGAGCAGGAGCTGGAAAAGGTGATGTATGACTTCATCAGCGGGCAGATTGATGTGCTGGTTTCGACCACAATCATTGAAACCGGACTGGATATTTCCAACGTCAATACGATCATCATTCATGATTCGGACCGCATGGGGCTGTCTCAGCTGTACCAGCTGCGCGGGCGTGTGGGTCGTTCAAGCCGTACGGCGTATGCTTTTTTGATGTACAAAAGGGATAAGCTCCTGCGGGAGGAGGCCCAGAAGCGCCTGGCTGCTATTCGCGAATTTACAGATCTTGGCAGCGGGTTCCGTATCGCTATGCGGGATCTGGAAATCCGGGGAGCCGGTGCTGTCCTGGGGAAGGCGCAGCACGGCCACATGGCCGCGGTTGGATATGATCTTTACTGCAAGATGCTGGATACAGCGGTAAAGGAAGCAAAGGGGCTCCCGGTGCAGGAGGAGCGCAATGTCGTAGTGAATCTTTCGGCAGATGCGTTCATTCCGGGCAGCTACATTCTGAATGAGGCGCAGAAGCTGGATATCTATAAAAAGATTGCGGCCGTGGCGTCGCTGGAGGACTGTGAGGATATCCGGGATGAGCTGCGCGACCGGTTTGGAGAGAAAATACCGGCACCCGCCGAGAATCTGCTGCGCATTGCCCTGATCCGCAGCATTGCCGAGAAACTTGATATTGCGGAGATTGCGGGCGGTGACGGAACCATACGCTTCACGCTGACACCGGATGCCGGCATTCAGGTAGCAAAGATTCCTTCCTTCCTTGCAGGGCATAAGGGAAAACTGACGTTCTCACCCAAGGGAGCGCCGAAGGGAGAACGGAAAGGACAGCCGTTTTTTGAATACCGCTATCCGGTCAGCGGCGTAACCATTCGGGATGAGGCAGAGCTTTTGTCGCAGACGGAGGAATTCCTGGTGGAGTTCAGCAAGGTTTTGCGGTAAAGCGTGAGACACAAGTTCATATGCCGCTTTGCACCGGCTTGGCATGAACCGGCATGAATCTTTTACAATGGGGCTGTTGCGAACGCAGACGGAATGTTAAAATCAATTCAAATGCTCGTTAATGACATGTAAAATGGTATCTGTTCAGCACCTGCCACATTTCAACGTGAACCCGCTGCTTGCAGGCAAAT
>CAVBQH010000042.1:0-20983 GCA_963597485.1 Acutalibacteraceae bacterium | reverse complement strand
AGGTGGGAGGACTGGAATGGGGTAAAAATAAAAAGACGCAGCGGCCAACCGGGGGGTGTTTTACTGGATCTTCTGTATCCGAGACGTTGTCCTGTCTGCGACCGGCCGGCAGCACCGTTTGGAACACTCATTTGCGGCGGCTGTGAACAGGAGATGCACCGGAAGCGGATTCGGATTACGGATACTCTGTGCTGTCAGTGCGGAAAGCCGATGAAGAACCCCCAAAGGGACCGGTGCACGGATTGCCGGCGGGAGAAGCACAGCTACGAAAGAGGTTGTGCCTGCTACCGGTACCGGCAGATTTCGGGGGCTGTTTTCCGGCTGAAGTACGAAGGCAGAGCGGAATATGCCGATTGGATGGGAAATGAGATGACCGGGCGTCTTCTGGAGGAGTTTGGAGAGATGCATCTGGACGCGCTGGTGCCGGTGCCGGTTTCTGCGAAAAGAGAGAGAAAACGGGGATATAATCAGGCGGCCCTTCTGGCAAAGGTGATTGGGAGGAATACGGGACTTTCGGTGCGGGAGGATTTTCTCCTGCGGCGGACAGACACGGCCGCAATGAAGGGAATGAGCGCGGCGCAGCGGCGGGTGAATCTGAAAAAGGCTTTTACTGCCCCCTCTGATGATGTAAAATCGAAGACGATTATGCTGGTTGATGATATATACACAACCGGAACAACCGTGGATGCCTGTGCCGCAGCATTGAAGGAAGCGGGGACGGCAGCGGTATATTTTGTTACGTTGGCAATTGGAGAAGAGCGTACATGATTGACGAGAAACGCGTTCGCCGGATGGAGCGCATGGCTGCCTACGAGAAAAGGGACGGCCGGGAAGACAGGAAAATAAACAGCTATTTCCGTACCGATTATTTGACCAAGCAGGTTTTGGTGACATTTATCTGTGAAACCGTTGCGTTTGCAATCCTGTTCGGTGCATATGCCATCTATAATTTCGAGGAGCTGATCGAACAGATCTACAGCATGGACCTGCGGGTGTTTCTCCTGCAGCTTTTGACGTATTACCTGATTTTTATGGGGATTATGATGGGCATTACGCTGTGGGTGTACAATGGACGTTACCAGAGAGCCAGGCGGCATTTGAATGCCTATTACCAGGACCTGCAGCGGTTGTCTGCGGCATATCGGAAGGGACGATAATATTAAGATGACCACATTACTGGAGCTAAGGGAGAAGATCATTTCCATCTACTCCCAATATGAGAATTATATCAATCTGGCGGTCAGATTCCTGATGGCGCTGTTTGCGCTTTTATACATTAACTCTATGACCGGTTATCAGGAAACATTGGCGGGGATTATGCCCACATTTATCCTTGCTCTGATCGCAACACTGATTCCGGCCAATCTGGTGGTGATCCTGCTGGGGTTGATTATCCTGGTGCACCTGTACGCGCTTGCCATGGAGGCAGCCGCAGTAGGGGCGGTTTTGTTCCTGGTGCTCCTTCTTGTCTATTTTCGTTTTACACCGGGGGATACGGTACTGCTGCTATTGTTCCCTTCCTGCCGGGCCATCGGATTTCAGTATGCGCTTCCGATCGCGGGCGGCCTTATGTATTCGCCTGCCAGCGGCGTAACAGTGGCGGTAGGCATCATTGCGGACAGTTATCTTCGGTTTGTACACCAGAACGAAACGGCCATCAGCAGCACGGGAACCGATACGGACAGCATTGTGACGCGGCTGCAGTTCCTTATGGATGGTATTATGCAGGACAAGGGGATGCTGGTGACGGTTATTGCAGTAGTGGTGGCGTCTGTTGTTGTGTATGCGATACGTCGGCTTCCGGTGCGCAACAGCTGGATGATTGCCACGGGCGCAGGAGCGGTGCTGCAGCTTTTGATCATGCTGGTCGGAGCGATGAATGGCAGCACTCAGACGAATGTCGCGCTGGTTTTCCTTGGCGTTATTGCGGGCTTTGCAGTGGGAATGGTTCTGACATTCCTGTTTTTTAATCTGGATTATACCCGCGTGGAGAACACACAGTTCGAAGACGACGATTACTATTATTATGTAAAAGCCATTCCCAAGAATGCGTTCTCAGCACCCAGAAGAACGGTAAAGACCATTAATTCCAGACGAGGATCGGGGAATCGGCATCAGGGAGCATACAGATCCGGACAGCAGAATGTGTATGCGCCGGAGAGACAGGAGTGGACGGATTCCTATCCGCAGGAAGAAGCGTATGGGGAGCCTTCGTATGAGGAACTTCCTCCGCAGGAGGAGATGGATGATTTCCGTGAGGAATTCTGAGGACGGCGAAAATGCAGATCCTGCAGACCATTTTTTTCAATTACATAGAGGCACTGCATATTCCCACAGTGGGCTGGACCGATGTGGTTGAGATCCTGATCATTGCCTTTTTGGTATACAACATTATCCTGTGGGTCCGGAACACCAGAGCCTATGCTCTGCTGCGGGGGCTGGCCTTCATTGCGGTATTCATCGTTCTGGCGGCTTTGTTTAATATGACGACCATTCTCTGGATTGTGCAGAATGTTGCGAGCATCGCGGTGACTGCGTTCATTATTATTCTGCAGCCGGAGCTGCGCAACGCGATGGAGGAGCTTGGTCAGAAAAACCCTCTGACGGCGTTGTTTCGGGACAGCTCACGGGATGGAGACGGATTATTTTCAGATAAAACCATTTCGGAAATTGTGCGGGCCTGCGCAGCAATGGCGAAGGTCAAGACCGGTGCGCTGATTGTTATCCGGCAGAATACACCGATGCGGGAATGGGAACGGACCGGCATTACACTGGATGCGTATGTGACGAGTCAGCTGCTGATCAACATTTTTGAGAAGAACACTCCGCTGCATGATGGGGCTGTACTCATCTCCGGCGACCGTGTGACGGCTGCTACATGCTATCTGCCGCTTTCGGAGAATAAGCTGGATAAGGATTTGGGGACGAGACACCGGGCGGCGGTTGGTATATCCGAGGTGACGGATTCGCTGACCATTATTGTGTCGGAGGAAACCGGGAAGATCAGCATTGCGTATCGCGGTGTACTGGACCGGGATGTAAATGCGGATGAGCTGCGTGCCCGTCTTATCAAGCTGCAGGATAAAAGTTTAAATGATCGAAGGGGGCTTCTTGCTTCCCGAAAGGACAAAGGTCAGGATGAAGGGGACAAATAATCGGCCGCACATTCTGAATAATCTTGGAACCAAGATTCTCGCGCTGGTTCTGGCGGCTATTCTCTGGCTGCTGGTCAATAATGTGAACGACCCGGTGCAGACGAAGCGAATCACAAACGTGTCGGTAAAGCTCCTGCATACATCTCTGATCACGGATCAGGGAGAGGTATACTCGGTGCTGGACAATACGGATGTGGTACCGGTGGTCACCATTCGGGCAAGGCGATCCATTATTGAGGATTTGACCAGGGATGACATCGTGGCTACAGCGGATGTAGAGAATCTTACCAGTCTGAATACGGTTGAGATTAAATATTATTCCAACAGATACAACAACGAGATTGAGGAGATTGATGGGAGCTTGGACAACGTTATGCTCTCCATTGAACCGAAGCTGACGGATTCCTTTGCACTGCAGACGGAAACCAGCGGAAGTGTGGCCAGCGGCTATGAACTGGACAGCGTGTCGCCGGAACAGAATCAGATTCGCGTTTCCGGTCCGGAGTCGATCGTATCAAGCATTGTAGGCGCGATGGCAACTGTGGACGTTTCCGGTGCTACCAGCAGCATTACCACCTATGCAGATGTCAAACTGGTGGACGCCAACGGAGATACCGTGGATGCGACAAAGCTGACCATGAATATCACAACCGTGAAGGTGAATGTTACAATACTGCCGCTGAAGACAGTGCCGGTGGAGGTAAATGTCAGCGGGACGCCGGCGGAGGGATATCTGCGAAACGGAGTGGTGACAGCCGATCCGGAGTCGGTGAAGCTGGCGGGAAGGAGCTCTGTTCTGGCGGATATCGATAAGATTACGATTCCGGCATCGGCTGTTGATGTGACGGATTGCACCTCCAGCTATCAGGGAACAGTCAATATAAAGGATTACCTGCCGGACGGCGTATCGTTGGCGGATTCCAAATATGACGGAGTGGTTAATATCACGGTAGGTATTGAGGCGGCGGAAACCTCGGAGATCAGCATCGGACTGGGTGATGTGTCTCTGGAAAATGTCCCGGACGGGTACAGGGTGCGCCTTGTGTCGGTCAGTGATGGCAGGAAGACGGTAACAGAAGAAAGCAGTCCGACCAACTTTGGCGTGAGTATAACAGGGCTGACATCGGTGGTGGATGCCATAAAGGTGTCGGACCTTTCGCCGGCCATCGACATTGGCAGTCTCGTGCCGTCCGACAGCAGTGCTGCAGGCCACTATACTGCGGCAATAGTGCTGACAGTGCCGGATGGCGTTACGGTCAATAATACAATTACGGCGCAAATTGAACTGACAGAGCAGGCTGTGTACAGCGGGACAAGTGCATCGGCCGCCAGGAATTAGAAACGAAGGAGAGAATAAAGAGAGTATGAGCAGAATGTTCGGAACCGATGGCGTGCGCGGCGTAGCGAACAAGGAGCTTACCGCTCCGCTGGCAATGCAGCTGGGGCAGGCAGGCGCCTATGTGCTGTCAAAGGATAACGGCGGTAAAAAGCCGGTGATTATGGTTGGCTGCGATACGAGACGGTCGGGGGATATGCTGGCGAATGCACTGATGGCGGGAGCCTGCTCCGTGGGGGCAAATGTGATTTACCTTGGAGTGCTTCCCACACCGGCGGTGGCCTATCTTGCAAGAGTGCATCATGCAGATGCCGGCGTTGTTATTTCGGCTTCACACAATCCTATGGAATTCAACGGAATCAAGTTTTTTGACGGGAACGGATTCAAGCTTCCGGATGCGGTGGAGGATGAAATTGAAGCACAGATCGTCAGCAACATGGCGGACATCGATTTCCCGACGGGAGAGGACGTGGGGCATATCGAATATCGTATGGATTCCTGGCATGAGTATTCTGATCATGCGGCTGAGATGGTTCCGGTGGACCTTTCCGGAATGAAAATCGTCGTTGATACCGCGGAGGGAGCTGCCTACTTGTCGAATGTTGCTGCACTTCGTAAGCTGGGCGCACAGGTAATTGCGATCCACAACGATCCGGACGGTGTTAATATTAACCGCAACTGCGGCTCAACGCATATGGAGGAGCTGCGCGAAGTGGTTCTGAAGGAGGGCGCAGCACTCGGCGCGGCTTTTGACGGAGATGCAGACCGGTTTCTTGCCATTGATGAAAAGGGTGAGATGGTGGACGGTGATAAGATCATGGCCATCATCGGAAGCTTCATGAAGAAAAAGGGTGCATTGAAGGGAGATACCATTGTTGCTACCGTGATGAGTAATCTTGGCTTTTTCCTTATGGGACAGGAGCAAGGCATTCAGATCGAACGTACAAAGGTTGGAGACCGCTATGTGCTGGAGAGAATGCGCGAGATCGATTCTAACCTTGGCGGAGAACAATCGGGACATATCATCTTCCTGGACGAGAACACGACAGGTGATGGTCTCCTGTCCTGCCTGCACCTTCTGCGCGTGATGAAGGAAACGGGAAAATCGCTTTCGGAACTGGCGGAAATCATGAAAAAGTACCCGCAGGCACTGGTGAATGCCAAAGTGGACAACACAAAGAAGGAACACTACCGCGATTTTCCGGAAGTGGTAAGCCGCATCGAGGCACTGGAACGGGAATTTGACGGAAAGGGGAGAGTACTGATCCGTCCGTCCGGAACGGAGCCCCTGGTACGCGTAATGATCGAGGGTGAGGACCAGGAGGTTCTTCAGAGAAAGGCAGAAGAGCTGGCAGAATTTATTGAGAAGACGATGGCTTGAAAACAGGTACCGGCATCTGCTATCATAACGGAAGCGTTCCGGACCGGTTGGAACGGGCCGGAAGGTTGCGATACCTTAGGTGAGGAAACGGAAATGGTTAGTCAGAAAGTTGTTATCAAGAATCCGACAGGACTGCACCTACGTCCGGCTGGTATCCTATGCAAGAGTGCAATGGACTTTAAGTCATTGATTACATTCCAGTTTAAAGATACAACCGCGAATGCAAAGAGTGTTCTTTCGGTACTTGGAGCATGCGTAAAATCAGGCGATGAAATCGAGCTTATCTGCGATGGCCCGGATGAAAAGGAGGCACTTGCCTCTTTGGTAGGGCTCATTGAGAGCGGACTTGGCGAATAGACGATCAGAAAAGCGATGACCTGCCCGGCTGTATCCGGGCAGGTTTTTGCGTATCAGAAGATGACGCATCGGAATCGGGAGGATACTGAGCAGTTTGTGTATATGAATGCCGCAGGTGGGCTGCGGGATGGAAAGGGAAGCATGAAAAACGTAGAACGTTATCAGAGAGTTCCGGTAATGCATTATCCGGAAAGAGAATGGCCGAATAAAGAAATTCAGAAAGCACCCATCTGGGTGAGCGTGGATCTTCGGGATGGAAATCAGGCCCTTGTGGATCCCATGGTTGTTTCCGAAAAGCTTGAGATGTGGAAGCTGCTGATGAAGCTTGGCTTCAAGGAAGTGGAAGTTGGTTTTCCGGCGGCCAGCCAGATTGAATTTGATTTTATCCGTAAGCTGATAGAGGAGCATCTGATTCCGGATGATGTGCGGATTCAGGTACTGTCTCAGTGCCGCAAGGAGCAGATTGAGCGCACGTTTGAGTGCATTCAGGGCTCTCAGCAGGCGATTGTGCATATTTATAATTCCACGTCTACCCTGCAGCGTGATGTTGTATTCGGCAAGAACCGTGAGGAAATCAAGGCCATTGCCGTGCAGGGAACGGAATGGGTAAAGGAGCTTGCAGAAAAGTTCCCGGGAAAGATTACCCTGGAGTACTCTCCGGAGAGCTTTACCGGAACGGAGATGGATTATGCAGTGGAGGTTTGCACGGCCGTACAGGAGGTCTGGAAGCCCACCAGGGAGAATCCTATTATTTTCAATCTGCCGTCAACGGTGGAGATGACAACGCCCAACGTATACGCGGATCAGATCGAATACTGCAGCCGTAATTTTAAGGATCGTGACACCATCATCCTCAGCGTGCATCCCCACAACGACCGCGGAGAAGGCGTGGCAGCTACGGAGCTTGCCCTTCTTGCCGGTGCACAGCGCGTAGAGGGAACGTTGCTCGGCAACGGAGAGCGAACCGGTAATGTGGATATCCTGAACGTCGCGTATAACATGTTCTCGCAGGGAATTGAGCCGGAGCTTCATCTGGAGGACGTCAATGAGATTATTGACGTGTGCGAGCGTGTGACCAAGATGAAGGTTGACCCGCGCCATCCGTATGCGGGCAAGCTGGTGTTCACGGCATTCTCCGGTTCCCATCAGGATGCAATCAACAAGGGCGTGACCGCAATGCGGGAGCGTGATTCCAAGATCTGGCAGGTGCCGTACCTTACCATTGATCCTGCAGATATCGGACGCAAGTATGAGCCGATCGTGCGAATCAATTCGCAGTCCGGCAAAGGCGGCGTAGCGTTTGTCATGGATTCCTACTTTGGATTTAAGCTGCCCAAAGCGATGCAGCGTGAATTCGCGGATGTGGTACAGTCCATCAGTGAGAAAGAGGGAGAGGTGCCGCCGGAGGAAATCATGGATATGTTCCGTGCGGAGTATCTGGACCGCAAGGAGCCGCTGCACTTCCGATCCCTTCAGGTAGTGGAGATTGGTGGTGAGAAGAAGACCAAGTTCGATACGCAGGTAACGGTAGACTTTACGGACTGCGGCAGCAAGAAGAGCTTTACGGCGGTTGGAAACGGTCCGTTGGATGCAGTCCTTCGCGGTATGCATGAAAACTTTGGCTACAGCATGCGTATCCTTGACTACGAGGAGCATGCACTCAAATCCGGTTCGGACTCGCAGGCAGCAGCGTATATTCATCTGCTGGACAGCAGCAGCGGAAAGGTAACCTATGGCGTTGGCGTGAGCTCCAACATCACCAGAGCGTCTGTTCGCGCCATCTTCTCGGCAATGAATCGACTTGGTATGGGATCAAAGGAGAGCTTTGCGAACTTTTGACTGGGTTAGAACCGGAGCGGAACGATGAATTATGAATGGCTTTATCAGTTTATGCAGAAAATTCCATATCTGGGTCACAATGGAATTGTTGTAGACTGTATTGAGACGGATCATGCGGTTTTGCATGTGGATATGCGGCCGGAGCTGGCCAATCCCTATGGTATGGCGCATGGCGGGCTGTTATTTACCCTGATCGATACCGCGGCGGGAGCAGTGGCCAGGACTGATGGTCGCGAGTATGTGACACTGAATGCGAATGCCAATTATCTGCGCAATACAACGGCGGGAAGAATCACGGCAGATGCGCATCTGGTGCGCCGGGGAAAGACCGCGACGGTTGTCGATGTAGCGGTAACGGATGAAAAGGGAACACTTTTAACCACCGGAACGGTGACGATGTTTTGCCTGAATTCCGATGAAAAACCTGCACTTGTATAGAAAACGCGATTGATTAAAGGAGAACACCATGGCAGATCAAAAGAAGCTGGTCGCTGAAATCACCTCGATGGATGAGGACTTCACCCAGTGGTACACCGATGTATGCACGAAGGCAGAACTGATCGGATACTCGCATATTAAGGGCTTTACAATTTTTAAGCCGGCCGGCTATGCGCTTTGGGAGGCGATTCGGGATCATCTCGACCGCCGCTTCAAGGCCACCGGTGTTCAGAATGTGTATATGCCGATGCTGATTCCGGAAAGCCTTCTGGCAAAAGAGAGTGAGCTTGTAAACGGTTTTGCGCCGGAGGTGGCCTGGGTGACGGCTGGCGGTACAGAGCCGCTGACGGAGCGCCTGTGTGTAAGACCGACCTCTGAAACGGTGTTTTCTGATTTCTATAAGGATGATGTTCACTCCTATCGTGATCTTCCGCGCCTGTACAATCAGTGGTGCTCCGTGGTGCGCTGGGAGAAGGAAACGCGTCCGTTTCTTCGGTCCCGTGAGTTCCTTTGGCAGGAAGGACATACCATCCATGCAACCAAGGAGGAGGCTGAAGAGCGGACTCAGCAGATGCTGAATGTGTATGCGGATTTCCTGGCAGAGGACATGGCGATCCCGACCATCAAGGGAAAGAAAACGGAGAAAGAGAAATTTGCCGGTGCGGATTCCACGTATACCATTGAGGCATTGATGCATGACGGGCGTGCGCTGCAGTCGGGCACCAGTCATTTCTTCGGACAGAAATTCGCAGAGGCCTATGACATCACCTTTACGGATAAGGACAACAAGCTCAAGCACGTATGGCAGACATCCTGGGGGATGACCACACGTGTAATCGGTGCAATGATTATGGTGCACGGAGATAACCGCGGATTGGTTATTCCTCCGAAGATTGCGCCGATGCAGGTCTGCATTGTTCCGATTCAGCAGCGCAAGGAAGGCGTGCTGGAGAAGGCCTATGAGCTTCGGGACATGCTGTCCAACTTCCGCGTGAAGGTGGATGATTCGGACAAGAGCCCTGGATTTAAATTCTCGGAGCAGGAAATGCGCGGCATTCCGCTTCGTGTGGAGATTGGACCCAGGGATATCGAAAACGGAGTATGCGTTGTGGTTCGGCGTGATACCTCGGAGAAGATGGAAGTGCGCATTGACGAGCTGGCAGAGAAGATTGGCGAGCTTCTCCCTACCATCCAGAAGGATATGTATGACCGCGCAAAGGCTCTGATGGACAGCAAGACCTACGCTGCTCATGATGAGGATGAGCTGCGCACAATCTTTGAGGAAAAGACCGGCTTTGTAAAGGCAATGTGGTGCGGCGACCGTGCCTGCGAGGACGCCATCAAGGAAAAATACGGCGTTACCAGCCGGTGCATTCCTTTTGAGCAGGAGAATGTTGCGGCGACCTGCGTCTGCTGCGGCAAGCCGGCTACGAAGATGGTATATTGGGGCAAGGCATATTAAGGATGACAATGCAATTGGAGATCCCGGAGGGCGCAGCCTGGGTGCTGCGGAGCCTGCGGGAGGCTGGCTATGAAGCATATGTGGTGGGAGGCTGTGTACGTGACAGCCTCCTTCGTCGTGTGCCGGATGACTGGGACATTACAACGTCTGCAAGACCGGAAGAGGTTAAAAGGGTGTTCCGGCGGACGGTGGATACCGGTATTCAGCACGGAACGGTCACGGTGATGGTGGGCAAAGAGGCCTATGAGGTCACAACCTATCGCGTGGACGGGGACTATGCAGATGGGCGGCATCCCACAAGCGTTACCTTTACACCGAGTCTTCTTGAGGATTTGAAGCGCCGCGATTTTACCATCAATGCGATGGCGTATTGCCCGGAAAAGGGACTTGTGGACGAATTTGACGGTGAGCGTGATCTGCAGCAGGGAATCATTCGGGCGGTAGGAGATCCTGTGCAGCGGTTTACAGAGGATGCTCTCCGTATGATGCGGGCAGTCCGGTTTGCAGCGCAGCTGAACGCGCAGATTGAGCAAAATACAGCCGCGGCCGTCCGGCAGCTGGCGCCAAACCTGCGGCTGGTCAGCGCAGAACGGATACGGACAGAACTGGAAAAGCTGGTGATGTCCGAGCATCCGGAGAAGCTCTCGGAGGCATATCGGCTGGGGCTTGTGGATGTTTTCCTTCCGGAATTGTCGGTATGCATGTGCTGCGTGCAGAATAATCCGCATCATTGCTATACAGTTGGGGAGCATATCCTGCATTCAGTTATGTCTGTGCGCAGGGAACGGATTCTTCGCCTGACGATGCTTCTGCACGACATCGGAAAGCCGGAGGTGAAAACGACCGATGAAGATGGCATTGATCATTTTCATGGACATGTTTCCAGAAGTGCGGAGCTTGCCGATGATATTCTGCGCCGGTTGAAATATGACAACGACACGAGGAAGATGGTTACAACGCTGGTCGCGTGGCATGACAGACAGCTTGGCGAGAGCAGGACGAAGGTGCGCAGAAGTATTGCAGAGCTTGGAACGGAGCTTTTTCCGCTGCTGCTGGAGGTGAAACGCGCAGATGCAGCCGCACAGTCGGATTATCAGCGGGAAATGAAGCTTTGGAAAATCGACGAGTGGGAGAAAATCTACCGCGAAATTCTGGCGGCGGGCGACTGCCTGTGCATTCGTGATCTCGCAGTCGGAGGAAAGGATCTGCTGGAAGCGGGAATCCGGCCGGGCCAGCGGATGGGACAGATTCTTCAGAACATGCTGGAGGAGGTTCTGGGACATCCTTCGCACAATACAAAAGAGTGGCTTTTAAATCATCTGGAACAGATGCTGTCAGGACCTGATCAGAACCGCAAAACATCGGAAAAAGGCTGAAAATACGCGGATTTCTTGACAAAGAAAAACAAAGCACGTATATATAGTCTAGTATAAATGACAACAGGGCGTGTCCCGTAAATGTATGTAGGAGGAATTTTTAGATGAACAAGACTGAGCTGGTGGCTGCTATTGCTGATGCAGCAGAACTTTCCAAAAAGGATGCTGAGAGCGCAGTAAAGGCTTTTGTAGATACCATTACCGAGCAGCTTAAGAAGGACGAGAAGGTTCAGATCGTTGGATTCGGTACCTTCGAAGTATCCAGCAGAGCAGCAAGAGAGGGCCGCAATCCTCATACCGGCGAGACCATGAAGATTGAGGCTTCCAAGGCTCCTAAGTTCAAGGCTGGCAAGGCTCTGAAGGATGCAGTGAACGAGTAATCCGTGCAGAAACGGTGAGATCGCCACAGCGGCCTTTTAAAGAAGCAAAGGATGCAGCGAAATGTCCGGGGAAGCGATTCTCCGGACGTTTTTTATTGACGGCGCTGCAGCGGCGATCGGATGCACAATTGGAGAGAATGAAAACAGTATGCGGCTTGATAAATATCTGAAGGTGTCCCGGCTGATTAAACGAAGAACCGTAGCAAATGAAGCTTGTGACAATGGACGCGTTACATTGAACGGAAAGGTGGCCAGAGCGAGCGCAGAGGTGAAGCCGGGGGATGTAATTGCTATTTCTTTCGGAGATAAGGAAGTGAAGGCGGAGGTACTGGCTGTACAGGATACGGTGCGCAAGGACGCGGCAGGAGATCTGTTCCGATATCTGTAATGCAGGCAAATTCACGATTGAAATTGGCAGGCGGCCAAGGCGCGAAGCACCTCTGGCCAGCCACATCTAGGTTTTCCGAATGCGAGGAGAAATTCGCGCATGCGATTTCTCCGATGCACGGAGTGTATTGTCGGCATCGCCGACAATCACTCCAAGATAGGAGAAAATGCCATCAGGCATTTTCGAGTATCAGCATTCACAAAAACAGCCGGGAGAGAGTATACTTAGAGCATGGTAAAGGCGAGAAGGAGAATTGTATATCGCAAAAAGGCGCAGAACAGATTCAGCCTGATCCTGGCGGTGGCCGTGGCAGCAATTGTTCTGGGCTTGATCGTGCCGAGAGGATGGAAACTGCGGACGCAGCTTCAGGAATATACGGCGCAGAAGGAAGCGCTGGAGGCGCAGATTTCTTCTGAGGAAAAGCGTGCAGAAGAACTGGAAGAGTATGCCAAATATACGAAAACAGATGAGTATGTAGAGAAGGTTGCAAGAGAAAAGCTCGGACTGGTGAAGAAGGGTGAGATTCTTTTCCGCAGTTCTGCAGGTGCAGGAACCGGGACCTCTTCTTCATCCGGCAGCGCAGCACAGAGAACGGATAGCACGGCGGAAAACGTGCAGGGGGATCCCGCTCAGGAGGAAGCGACCGGGACTACTGAGGCGGCAGAGACTTCCTCATCGCAAGACCAGGAAGCGATGACGCAGAATCCGGCAGCGGAGCAAGAGCAGGGGGCGTTGGTACAGAGTCAGGCGACAACGCAAAGCCAGGGCACAGTGACGCAGAATCAGACAACGGAGCAGGGCTGGAAAACAGTGACGCAGAGCCAGGCAGCGGACGCACAAAGTGCAGCAGCGGCTGCAGATGCACAGAACACAGACCCGGCGACAAGTGTGTGGGAACAGACGACCGGTACACAGGAATGAAGCTGGAGCAGAAGGTCGAGAGAGATATTTTACAATTCCATATGTTGACCCCGGGGGACCGAATTGTTACCGGGGTTTCAGGAGGCGCGGATTCCGTCTGTCTGCTCTTGGCTTTGAATGAGCTGAAGCAGCGGCTTAAGGTGGAACTCCGCGCTGTTCACGTACATCACGGCCTGCGGTCTGCAGCAGATGAGGATGAGAGCTTTGTGCGGCAGCTTTGTCAACGTCTTGATATTCCGCTGCATGTGGTTCATGCAGATGTGCGGCAGGAGGCAGCATCCAGGGGGAGAAGCATCGAGGAGGCCGGCAGAGATATCCGTTTCGAGAGCTTCTGTCGGGAGGCACAGCTCTGGAATGGCCAGCAGAAGAGCGGGGGATATCCGAAGGTTGCTGTAGCACATCATCAGGAGGACTGTGCAGAAACGGTACTGATGAATCTGTGCAGAGGATCTTCCCTGGCAGGCCTCTCCGGCATTCGTCCGGTCAGTATAAAGCAGGGCGTCACGGTTATCCGGCCGCTGATAGCGTGTACCAGGAACGAAATTGAAGAGTACCTTCGCAATGCGCGGCAGGAGTGGCGCACGGACGAAACGAATGCAGAGGACGTATATACCAGAAATTATGTCAGGGGGCACATTCTTCCGGAATTAAATGACAATGTAAATGCGAAGACGACTCAGCATCTGTGCCGAACGGCCAGAGATCTGCAGGAGGCGGAGGATTTTCTGCAGGATCTGACAGAAAAAACACAAAAGCAGTGCCGGATGCGGGAAGACGTGCCGATCTATCGCGCGGCCAGCCTGTGCAAACTGGAACCGTATCTTTTGCGGCGGGTTCTCTACGCGATTCTTGGAGAAGCAGCAGGCGGACGCCGGGATATTTCGTACATGCACGTTGGGGAGCTGCAAAAGCTGCTCGCTGTGCATGGAACCGGCAGAATCTGTCTGCCGGACGGGGGCACTGCCTGCAAGGAATACGACCGGTTCTGGATTGAGCGGAAGGAAACGATGACAGAAACGAGCCTGGCAGCAGGGGAAAGGCTGTATCCGCAGAATAAAGAAGCCTATGGGATTCGCGTTTTTCCGTACGATGGGAAGCCGGAAGGCATTCCGAGGGGGCCATATACGAAATGGTTTGACTATGATAAAATGGCGGAGCTGCTTCGCTTTCGGACAAGGCAGACGGGGGATTGGATCACACTTGAGCCGGGGAAACGCAAGAAACTGACCCGGGTGATGATTGACATGCGGCTTCCGTCATCTGTGCGGGATACGCTGGTTTTGCCGGCGGATGGAAACCGGATTCTGTGGATTCCGGGCGGAAGGGTCAACTACGACTATATGGTGGATGGCTCTACACGGAATGTATTGGAACTGACCGTGCGCGGCTTGGTTGTACAGGTATAAATTCGTCAGAGCGTATATGGGAACGCCGGCTGACGGCTAGGAGGAGAACATGGCAGAGAACATTTCTGTACTGATTTCGGAAGAGGATGTAGAGAAGAGAATCCGCGAGCTGGCGGCACAGATCTCGGAGGACTACGCGGGACGAAAGATTCGCATGGTCGGCATTTTGAAGGGGGCCAGCTTTTTTATGTGCGAGCTTGCAAAGCGCATTACCGTTCCGGTATCCATTGACTTCATGCAGGTGTCCAGCTACGGCGGCGCGACAGAGTCTACCGGAACGGTGCGGATCCGGAAGGATCTGGACGAATCCATCGAGGGACTTGATGTCATCATCGTGGAGGACATTGTGGATTCCGGAAGAACGCTGGAATTTCTGGGAGATTTTCTCAAGAAAAAGGGCGCAGCATCCATCAAATACTGCACGCTGCTGGACAAGCCGGAGCGCCGCGTGGTGGATTTGAAGGCGGATTATTCCGGCTTTACCATTCCTGATAAGTTTGTTGTAGGCTACGGAATGGATTACGATCAGGAATATCGCAATCTGCCGTACATTGGAATTGTAGAACTGTAAAGAGGCAAAAGGTTGAATAATAACGAGAATCGCTATTCGGGAGGCAGAATGGTGCTGGGCATCATTGCTGTCATGATGGTTTTTGTGATGATTCAGTTCCTTCGAGGAACCTACTCACAGCCGCAGAACCCCTACACGCAGGACGAGTATGAGCAGGATGTTCAGTCGGGAAATGTAGCTTCTGTTGAGATTGTTCCGAATCAGGAAACGCCGACCGGCTATGCAGTGGTGACGCTGAAGGATGGTACCAGCCAGACCCTGTATGCAACGGACATCACCAAGACGGAGAGCTATGCGCGGGAAGCCGGTATTGCAACGGTGGTGGATGACGTGCCCCGGGAGAACTGGTTTCTGACCAGCGTACTGCCTATGCTGCTGGTGGCGGCGGTGTGCCTGATGTTCTTCTATCTGATGAGCGCGCAGCAAATGGGCGGCGGCGCCAATGCCAGAATGATGAATTTCGGTAAGAGCAGGGCGCAGCTGGCCGGGGATAAGGACCGTGTGACCTTTGAGGATGTTGCCGGTCTTGCAGAGGAGAAGGAGGATCTTCAGGAGATTGTGGACTTCCTGAAGAACCCCGAAAAATACACGAGCCTTGGCGCCAGAATTCCCAAAGGCGTCCTGCTGGAGGGCGCGCCGGGTACCGGTAAAACCCTTCTGGCAAAGGCAATTGCAGGAGAAGCGGGCGTTCCGTTTTATTCGATTTCAGGCTCGGATTTTGTAGAGATGTTCGTGGGTGTTGGTGCGAGCCGCGTTCGCGATATGTTTGAAGAGGCCAAGAGAAACAGCCCGTGCATCGTATTTATCGATGAAATCGATGCTGTGGCCAGACGCCGCGGAACCGGCGTCGGCGGCGGCCATGACGAGAGAGAGCAGACGCTGAACCAGCTCCTGGTGGAGATGGACGGCTTCGGCGTGAATGAAGGCATTATCGTGATGGCGGCGACGAACCGTGCGGATGTTCTGGATCCGGCCATCCTTCGGCCGGGACGGTTTGATCGCAAGATAACCGTTGCTCGCCCGGATGTGCGGGGAAGAGAGGATATTCTTGCGGTACATGCCAGGAAAAAGCCTCTCGGTGATGATGTCAATCTAAGAGAAATCGCCCAGACAACGGCCGGATTTTCCGGAGCGGATCTGGAGAACCTGCTGAATGAGGCGGCCATTCGGGCGGCTCGTTCCGAAAGGAAGTTCATCAATCAGTCGGATATCCAGGCGGCCTTTATCAAGGTTGGACTTGGCGCGGAGAAAAAGAGCCGCATCATATCGGACAAGGAAAAACGGATCACAGCCTACCATGAGAGCGGGCATGCCATTTTGTTCCATGAACTGGAGGATGTGGGACCTGTCTACACGGTATCGATTATTCCTACCGGAGTCGGTGCGGCCGGTTATACGATGCCGCTTCCTGCGCAGGATGAGATGTTCGCAACCAGAAAGCAGATGCTGCATGAGATCATGGTGGATTTCGGCGGACGCATTGCGGAGGAACTGATTCTGGATGACATTACGACAGGCGCATCCAATGATATCCAGAAGGCCACTGCTACAGCGCGCAGCATGGTTACGAAGTACGGCATGAGTGCGAAAATCGGCACAATTAACTATCAGCAGGAGGAAGAGGATGTCTTCCTTGGATACGATCTTGGACATACATCCCATAACAGTGAGTATGTAGCCGGTGAAAT
Source organism: Acutalibacteraceae bacterium (assembly GCA_963597485.1). Taxonomy (GTDB): domain Bacteria; phylum Bacillota; class Clostridia; order Lachnospirales; family Lachnospiraceae; genus CAG-791. Next base: position 4,285 of record CAVBQH010000042.1, on the reverse strand, counting down.
TGATAAGGAAGTTAAGGCGATCATCGACCGCTGCTATGAGGAGGCCAAGGCGATCATAATGAAGCATGAGGATGTGCTTCATGCCAGTGCGCGGCTCCTTCTCCAGAAGGAGAAAATCAGCGGTGAGGAGTTTGATGCACTGTTTGAGACCGCATAAAGCGAGTGCTATTGTGAACCCGCACAAAAACGGGGTATCAGATTTGTAAAATTCATGCACTTAGTGAATTGCTGTATACCGGGGGAACTGATACTATACTTCTCGTAACCCCCCAATACATTATAAGTTTTTGCTATACCCCATTAAGAAGTTTTACTTCTCGAGAAACGACGGCCCCCCAAGCACCGTCGTTTTTTCGTGCCTTTTTTCTCGGACGCCTCCGGCGGATCGCACGGATTTGCAAAGGGAATTGCTGCTGGCGGATCCGTGAGCGGTATCACGGGAGGAATTTGTGCATTGTCAATAAGCCGAACCCGCAGAAGAGGATTTTCTGTTTCCATTTCGTGATGTGTGCGCTATAATCTCCTTTGTAACATTGTTGATTTTCATCAAACAAAGTTCATTATAGGGAAAGGTGGTATTGGATATGCCGATCGTAACTAGCACAGAACTCTTCAAGAAAGCGTATGATGGGGGATATGCAATCGGAGCTTTCAACATCAACAACATGGAAATTGTTCAGGGAATCACGGATGCAGCAGCAGAGCTGAAGAGCCCGGTAATTCTGCAGGCTTCCCAGGGCGCGAGAAAGTACGCGAATTCCGTATATCTTGTAAAGCTTGTTGAGGCAGCAGCAGAGCTTCATCCGGAGCTGCCGATCGTTCTTCACCTGGATCACGGCGCAGATTTTGATGTCTGCAAGGACTGCATTGATAACGGCTTCACCTCGGTTATGATCGATTACTCCGGACATCCGTTCCAGGAGAACATCGAAGTGTCCAGAAGGGTTGCAGAGTACGCACATGAGCACGGCGTTGTTGTAGAGGCTGAGCTTGGAACTCTGGCAGGACAGGAGGATGCGGTATCGGTAGAGGCAGATAAGGCTTTCTACACACATCCGGAGGAGGTTGAGGAGTTCGTTGAGAAGACGGGCGTTGATTCACTGGCCATTGCTATCGGAACCTCTCATGGTGCATTCAAGTTTAAACCCGGAACCAAGCCGCAGCTTCGCCTGGATATCCTTGATGAAGTTGCTAAGAGACTTCCCGGATTCCCGATCGTTCTGCATGGCTCCTCTTCTGTTCCGCAGGAGTATGTTAAGATCATCAACGCACATGGCGGCAAGCTGGTGGACGCAATCGGTGTTCCGGAGGATCAGCTTCGCGAGGCATCCAAGCGTGCGGTATGCAAGATCAACATTGATTCCGATCTTCGTCTTGGTATGACGGCAGGTATTCGTCAGCACTTTGAGGAGCATCCGGACCATTTTGATCCTCGCCAGTATCTGACTGACGGCCGTGCAAATGTAAAGGCGATCGTTGAACACAAGATCAAAGACGTTCTTGGCTCTGAGAATACCATCTAAGACGCCTTCCAATGAATGATCAGGTGCAGTTGACGAGAGGAATGCTTTTGTAAGCGATTCCGCTGAGGATATTACTGTACGGTGGGACCTGCAGCAGCGCTGCAGGTCCTTTTTTTAAGCGAGGTTTTCTATGATCACGGCAAAGGGCACCGCAGGATTTGATGACATCATTATTGGCACAATCTGGTACAGGAGCAGGGAAAAGGGAACCGGATCGGAGGTGCCGGCCAAAGCACCGGAGGAGGAGCTGCATCGCTTAGAAGCTGCCAGGACCAAATCCAAGGAACAGTATCTGGAGCTCTACAGGCAGGCTGTGTCAGCCGCCGGAGAGGAGTATGCAGAAATCTTTCGACTTTATGCGCAGATTCTGGATGACAATGGACTCCTTTCACGTATAAGGGAACTGATCGTGCAGGAGGGGGAAACGGCAGAACAGGCGATCAGAACGAGCATGGATGCAATAGGTAATCATCTTAATGCTGCGGAGGATCCGTATTTTTTCCAGAGGAATGCCGATATCGAAGATCTGAAAAATGAGCTTCTGCAAAACCTGGAGGAGGACAGCGCTGAATCTGACGCCTGCACAAATCCGGCAGGGGACGCTTCAAAGAAGCTTCCGGAAGGTGCTGTGATCCTTGCGGCGGAAGGCATGACGGCGGCTGAAATTCTACAGCTTTCGAGGGAGAGCATACAGGCAGTTTTGACAAAGCGCGTAGCAAGTCTGTCTCACGCAGCAATTCTGGCTAAATCAATGGGGATTCCTTTTTTGTCCGGATGCCTGGATTTATCCGAGGAATGGAATGGCAAAACGGCAATATTGGATGGGCAGAAAAATGCGATCTATGTGGATCCGGACCCTGCCTTCTGCTGTGCAATGGAGGAAGAGGGACGTCTTCGCTCCAGACAAAGAGAACGGCTGGAGGCGCTGAAGGATCGGCCGCTTGTTTTGAAAAACGGGAAAAAGCTGCCGATTCGCGCGAATATAGCTGTTCTGCAGGATCTGGACCGCGCAAAAGAGTGCTGCTCAGAAGGCGTGGGGTTATTTCGCTCAGAGTTCTTATACCTGCACGCGGCGGCGGAACCGACAGAAGAGGAACAATATAAGACATACCGGTGTGTTGTAGAAGCGTTTGCACATCAGGAGGTGATCATTCGTACCTGGGATTTGGGAGCAGACAAGGCGGTTGACACCCTTTTTCCGGAAAAGGAAGAAAACCCTGCGCTGGGGCTTCGCGGCGTACGCCTTTGCCTTGCCAGAAGAGAGTTCTTCAAGCGTCAGCTCCGCGCTCTTTTGCGTGCAGCCGTATATGGGAATCTGTCCATTATGCTTCCGATGATTACCTCAGTCTGGGAGGTGGAGGAGTGCAGAAGGATTATAAAGGAGTGTGAAGAAGAATTAACGGAACAGGAGGTGCCGCACGGAAGCGATCTGCCGGTGGGGATCATTATTGAAACGCCTGCGGCAGCATTGTGTGCAGAGGAGCTGGCACAGGTATCGGACTTTTTCTCGATAGGAACCAATGACCTGACACAATATACCTGCGCGGCGGATCGATTGAATCCCGGGCTTTCTGATTATTTTACGCCGCATCATCCGGCAGTTCTGCGGCAGCTTCGCATGATAACCGAGGCGGCGCATAAATGCGGGATCGAGGTCAGCGTGTGTGGAGAAATGGCGGCAGATCCGGAGATGACCGGATTTTTGCTGGAGATTGGAGTGGATGCACTTTCGGTATCGCCGGAGGAGATCCTCCCGCTGCGCTGGAGGATCTCCTCAGAAGAGGCCTGATGGCTAATGATTAGCTTCCTGCTCGATCAGGGAGAGGATGAGTTCGCTGGAGTTACTCTGGGAGCTTGTCTCCATTGCGGCGATGTATTGTGCGCGCTTCTCCATGAGCTCGTCCAGTTTGGGCAAAATGACATCCGGAAGATCGTCATCCTGCACAACAATGCTGTACCCCTGTGCTTCAAATGAAGCCGCATTGAGCTTCTGATCCCCGCGCCCGGTGGGAAGAGGTACCAGGAGGTTAGGTTTCTTGAGTGCCAGCAGTTCGCAAATGGCATTGGCGCCCGCTCGCGAGAGAACGATGTCGGCTGCGGCATACAGATCCTTCATGTCTTCCTTCACGTATTCGAACTGGCGATATCCGGGACGGGTCAGAAGCAGGTTGTCGACCTTATCCTTGCCGCACAGATGAACAATCTGAAACCTTTCCAGAAGTGCATCCAGGTTATCGCGAACGGTCTTGTTGACCGATGCAGCGCCCAGGGAGCCGCCTACAACCATGAGAACCGGCTTTTGCACATCGAAACCGCATAGATCGAGTCCTCTTTGACGGTCGCCGTGAAACAGCTCATCCCGAATCGGCGTTCCGGTCAGAATTGCTTTTGCATCCGGCAGATTTTGCAGAGTCTCCGGAAAGTTGCAGCAGACCCTGGCGGCAAACGGAACACACAGCTTGTTGGCGAGGCCGGGGGTCATGTCCGATTCATGTATAATGCAGGGAATGTGCAGAGAATGCGCTGCATGAACCACAGGCACACCGACATATCCTCCCTTTGAGAACACCACCTGCGGCGCAAATTCCTTCAGAAAATGGTGGGCCTCACGATAGCCCTTCATCACGCGGAAGGGATCCGTGAAATTTTTGGGATCAAAATAACGGCGAAGTTTACCGGTCTCTATGGCCTCATAGGGTATGTCATAGTCTGCAATCAGCTTGCGCTCAATGCCGGTGATGGATCCAATGTAGGCAATCTCG
>CAVBQH010000041.1:0-24005 GCA_963597485.1 Acutalibacteraceae bacterium | reverse complement strand
CGATTTTGATACTCGAAAATGCCCGATGGCATTTTCTCCTATCTTGGAGTGATTGTCGGCTTTGCCGACAATACACTCCGTGCGTCGGAGAAATCGCATACGCGAATTTCTCCTTGCATTCGTAAAACCTCGATGTGGCTGAATGGCCGCAGAATCAGCGCAATTTGCGGCGTATTCGCCAAAGAGAGGGATTTGTTATAGAATGGAAAGCGATTCGAATCCGGGCCAAAGGAATGGTGCGCCGCGTTGCATACGCGTATATCCCGGAATCGTTATACATCATAGGGTAAAAGGATCCATATGACAGAAGAGAATCACAGCAGCAAACTACAGAAAATCCTGTGCAGCGTCGCCGGACTCCAGGCTCCGTTGGAACGGTATGTCTTTCCGGTTTTTCTTTTCCTGTGGCCCTTATGGGGGACCTGGCAGGGGGTGGATGTCAGCGACGCAGGATACAGCCTTGCTAACTACGAATGGCTTTCGGAGGGAATGTGGTACTACGCCACGTTTCTTGCCAATAAGGTTGGAAGCCTTTTGATGCTCCTTCCGGGCGGCAGCGGCCTTTGGGCTATGAATGTGAAGTGCGCATTGCTCCTTTCGCTGGCGGCACTGGCGGCCTATTACAACCTGCAGCGATTGATGCCGGGATGGATGGTGTTCCTGGGGGAAGTGCTGGCCATTTCTGTTTTCTGGTGTCCCGCGGTCATTCTCTACAATACGCTGAGCTATGTGTTCCTGACGCTGGCCTGCCTTTGTCTGTTCCGCGCAGAAAGCGGAATTCCGCGAATCCGGGGCTGGTATGTCGCTGCCGGTGTTTTCCTGGGGCTGAATGTATTCGTCCGCTTTTCGAATCTCCTGCAGGCCGTGCTGATTCTGGCGGTGTGGCTGGAGGAGCTGTGGTCAAGGCGTTCCCTGAAAAAGGCAGTGGGGGATACGGCTTGCTGCATCCTTGGCTACGCAGCAGGCGCTGCAGCAGGGTTTGCCTGGACAGCGGCAGAGGGCGGACTGGATGCCTGGCCGGAGGCCATTACAGAGCTTTTCGGCATCGGCGGTGATTATACCTTTGGCGAGATGCTGCGGACGACACTGGATGCGTATGAGACGGCGATCTGGTGGATGCTGATCATGGCGGCCTGCGTCATCGCCGGTATGTTCTTTTATGCCATGCCGATTCTGCGTCGGCATCGCTGCTGGAAGCACCTTATTTATCTTGCCGGTGTGGCGGCGTTATTCCGTCTGTACTGGGGAAGAGGCGCCTTTACCACCAATTACCAGGATTACTGGTGCATGTTCAATCTGGTCATGATGTTCCTGATCCTTACCATATTCTTGGATGTAGTGGGAATGGGCGGCGGATTCAGAGCAACCACGGATGAGCGGTTTTTGTCGGTGCTCTCACTTCTTTTGATCCTTTTGCTGCCCTTTGGGTCTAACAACTATACCTTTCCGATTCTGCTGGACCTGTTCGTGATTGCACCGTTTGCACTGTGGATGTTCCGCCGTATCTGGCAGGAGTTTCGCCGCCGCGAGGTGCATTTCCCGCTGCAGAGCATGGCAATGGTGCTGATTGCAGTAACGTTGGTGCAGGGCGGATTATTCCATATGAATTATTCCTTCCGCGACGGCACGGACGGAACGAAGCGATCCTCCGTGGTGGGGGACGTTCCGGCAGCAAAGGGAATGCATACCACACCGCAGAACGCCAAGGAGCTGGAGGGGATGTATGCCTACCTGGAGAGCAATGCGCTGACAGAGCGGTCTCTGCTTACCTATGGAGACATTCCTGGGCTTTCCTATCTGTTCGAGATGGAGCCGGCACTTTCTACGGCCTGGCCGGATCTGGCCAGCTACCGGGAGGAGCTTTTTGAGAAAGAGATCACGGAGCTTTCCGGTGCGGCGCTGGCCGGACATGCGGATACGCTGCCGGTTGTCATTATTCGGCACGATGCGGATCACGCATATTCGGAAAAGGATATGAAGGACCTTTCACTCCGACTGATGAAATGGGAGCAGATTACGGCGACCGGTGATGGAGCTTATATGGAAGACGAAGACGAGGAAGTTCCGGAAACTGCTGAGGAAGCTGCCGGTCGGGACCTGTCGGATAATGACAGAATCGGAACGCAGGAAGAGAGAAAGGCGGCGTATCTGGAGCAATATCTGGAAGAGGCCGGCTATCAGACCTGCTATGAGAGTGAGCACTACATGGTGAAAATTCCGGTAAGGAGGTAATGCAATGGACATTCGGATCCCGTTTAATATCCCGCCATATGTGGGAACAGAAATGGACAACCTGAGGAAGGCCTGTGAGGTAAACCGTAAGATCTGCGGAGACGGTCCGTTTACCAAGCAGTGCAAGGCCTGGATCGAGGAGAGGACAGGGACAGCGGAATGCCTTCTGACGACCAGCGGCACTGATGCGCTGGAGATGGCGGCACACCTTAGCCACATTCAGCCGGGGGATGAAATCATCATGCCCAGCTATACATTCTGCTCCACAGCCGATGCCTTTGTGCTGCGCGGCGGCGTGCCGGTCTTCGTGGATATCCGTCCGGATACTCTGAATTTGGATGAGACACTGATCGAGGACGCCATCACAGAGCAAACAAGAGCGATTGTAGCCGTACATTATGCGGGCGTAGCCTGCGAGATGGACACCATCATGGATATTGCCAAAAGGCACGGACTTCTGGTGATCGAGGATGCGGCACAGGGTGTTATGAGCAGCTATCACGGAAAGGCGCTGGGCAACATCGGCGATTTTGGCTGCTATTCCTTCCATGAGACCAAAAATTATTCCATGGGAGAGGGCGGTGCGATCCTGATTCGTGATCAGGACCGGATTGATGAAGCGGAGATTCTGCGTGAAAAGGGAACCAACCGCAGCCAGTTCTATCGCGGTCAGATTGACAAGTACACCTGGGTGGATTACGGAAGCTCCTTCCTTCCCAGCGAGCTGAACGCTGCCTATCTGATGGCCCAGCTGGAGCAGGCGGACGTGATCAATGAGACACGGCTTGCCAGATGGGACAGGTACTACAAACTACTGACACCGCTGGCACAGAGAGGCTGCATTGAGCTTCCGGTTGTTCCGGAAGGGTGCGTGCATAATGCACATATGTTCTACATTAAGACCAGGGACATTTCGGAGCGGCAGGAGCTGATCGGTGCACTGCGGGAGAAGGGGATTCTGGCGGTGTTCCATTATATTCCGCTGCATTCGAGCCCGGCCGGCATGAAATTCGGCCGCTTCCACGGGGAGGACGTATATACAACGAAGGAAAGCGAGCGGCTTCTGCGCCTTCCGATGTACTATTCTCTTTCCGAGGAGGAAGTTGATGAGGTGGTGAATGTCATCGAGGAATTCTATCAGGGCCGTTAGTGCGGGAATCGGGGGAGCGGCCGCATTGTCCTATGCAGTGAGCCGGATCTGGACGATTTATTATGATCTGAATGATGATTCACTGATGGCTGAAATTCTCTCGGGAAGCTACACGGGAACGCCGTCCCTGCGGAACATTCAAAGCGGGTATCCCCTTACATTGCTCCTGGGCGGCCTGTATCGCCTGCTGTCGCAGGTGGACTGGTTCGCGGTCTTTCTGCTGGCGGTGCAGTACGGCGCACTTGTCTGTGTGTGGCTTCGGATCTGCCGGCAGGAGAAGGGATGGTGGAGAAGGGGGCCTTTGCTCCTCATATCGCTTTTGGCAGCGGGCGGTCTTCTTTTGTACCATTATGTCTTTCTGCAATACTCGGTGACGGTGGGAATCCTGGGGGCGGTGGCTGCGTTTTTGTTTCTTACCATGAGGGAGCTCTCTATGCGGGAGGTGCTGCCGCCGGCGATGCTGATCTGGCTGGGGTATCTTCTGCGCTCGGAGATGATGCTCTTTGTGGGACCGTTCTGCGCGTTTGCTTTTCTTATGTCCCTGTGGCGGCTGACGATGGGGCAGGGAAAGGGCGAGCATGCAGTAAGAGCGTTTCGAAGGTGGTTTGCCATAGTCGGAATGCTGGTCTGCATGGGGCTTGTGGCATGTGAGGCTGGGAACCGTCTGGGCTACAAAAGTCAGGAATGGAAGCAGTTTCTTGCTCTTTTTGACGCAAGAACGCAGCTGTATGACTTTGAATATGTTCCGGATTATGCAGGGAATGAGGAATTCTATCAGAGCATCGGGCTTTCTGAGCAGGAGGTTATCCTTCTGCAGAATTACAACTACGGACTGGATGATGCCGTGGATGCCGAAACGCTCCGGGCCGTGGCGGATTATGCGGCGTCTGTTCGGGAACGTGAAACGAGCACGAAAGAACGCCTTCGGAATGCGGTATGGAATTACCGCACAAGCCTTACCGGACAGGCAGAGCTTCGTACCTATGGAGAAAGCCTCTCGAGTCAGCCGGAAAAGCCATACCGCGCCATCGTCTGCAGTTTGTATCTGCTGGCTGTTGCAGCGGGCTTATGGAGGCTTGCCCGGGCGATCAGGAGCGGAAGCGGCTGCAGGAGCGCACTCTTGACGCTTGCAGCGGCGGCGGCTGTGTTCGGCATCCGGAGCGGACTATTGCTCTATCTGTATTACAATCAGCGGCCGGTGGCGCGGCTGACACACAGCGTATATCTGTGCGAATCCGTGATGCTGCTGTGGCTGTTGCTGAAAGATTCGGCCGGAGAGACAGCAAAAGCGCGTAAAGCCATCTTTGCTGCAGAGCACAGCGAAAATCGTGAGAACGCGGCCGGCGGGAATGGAAACCATACAAATGAACACAGAATGGCTGCGGCAGGCCGCTATGTACTGCCGGTACTTGTGGCACTTCTCATGATCTGGGGAACGGTGTGTCAGGTAAAGGTGATTGCGGCCGAAGAGACAACGCGGACGGCAAATTACGCAGCCTATCGCGAGCTGCAGGAGTATGCAGAAGAACATGTGGGGAATGTCTATCTTCTGGATGTGTACTCCACGGTCGGCTTCTCCGATCCTGTGGGGACTGCCGAGAAGGTACCGGTGAACATAGAGCTTCTGGGCGGATGGGCGTGCAAGAGTCCGCTGGACCGGGAGAAGCTTCAGAACCTTGGACTGGATACAAAGACCGAGTTCTCTTCCGGGACAGGACTGTTCGACAATCTCCTTCGGAAGGATTCGGTATATGTGGCCGCTGAGACAGGAGCGGACATGACCTGGCTCCGGGATTTCTATGCATCGAAGGGCGTGCAGGTACAGGTGATCTGTACAGATGTGATCGGAGAGAGCTGGGAGATCTATGCGGTGCAGGAGTCATAGAAGCCCAGTCGGAAATCTCGATGTTGAGGACAGTGTCTGCACCTCATCCGTCTGCCCGTTTCAATTATGAATATGCCTGCAGACAGATGGAGGTTAAATAGTTACGATTCGCAAAAGGGGATTACACTATGTACCTTGCAGCAGATGATAAAATCGGACTCCGGCCGATGCAGCTGGAGGATTCACAGCTGATTGTGGACTGGCGGAACAATCCGAGGGTGAAGAGCAGATACATTTACCGGGAGGATTTTACGCTGGAGGGGCAGGAACGCTACTATCACGAGAAGGTGGAAACCGGAAGGGTTGCACAGTTCATTGCCGAAGAGCTCGAAACGGGCTTGCCCATTGGCTGCGTTGTGCTGGACGACATTCATCTGCAGTACGCAGAGTGCGGCAACTGGATCGGAGAGGATGCGGCCATCGGCAAGGGGTACAGCGCCAGGATGATCCGGCTGGCCTGCCGGTACGGCTTTGACAGCCTGGGGCTTACGGACATTGTCAGCCGGATTTTTACCGACAATCCAGCATCACTCCACAGCTATGAGCGGGCAGGGTTTTGCGCCGTCGGCATCCTGCCGCAGGTGGAATGCAGTGACGGATCCTGCAAGGACATGGTGTTCCTGCGGATGCAGAAGCATATGTGAGGTTACTGTACCGCCCCAGCCGGCGACAGGGTGGCGGATGGATGTCCAGCGTTCGGGGCCTTCCGAGGACCTCGGTGCTTGCGAGCGTCTTATGCGAGCTTAGCACCGCTAGGCCGCAGGGGAGCACGTTTTTGCCGAGTGGCCGTAAGGCCATCTCGTAGCTGACGAAGTCAGCGTAGCGTCCCCGAACCGGACACCTCCGCCGGGACCCGTCGTCGGCTGGGGGGAACAGTAGAAAGTGAACAGCTATGAACAACACTAATGCAGAAAATCAAGGGGCCAAGAGCATCAGCTTTGTGATTCCCTGCTATCATTCGGAAAAGACGCTTCCCTCGGTGGTTGCAGAAATTGACGAGGCCGCACAGAGGCTCCCTTTTGAGAGGTACGAGATTGTCATGGTGAATGACGGCTCCGGGAGGGAGACCAGAGATGCGATCTGGAGCCTTTGCGCGGAGGAGAAGACCGGTAAGCCGTGCCGGAGAAAGGGCTATGAGCTTGCGAGGAATTTTGGACAGCATGCTGCCCTGATGGCGGGCATCCGGCATGCGGAGGGAGACATCATTGTCTGCCTGGATGATGACGGACAGACGCCGGCCTCCGAGGTTGGCAAGCTGGTGGATGCCCTCTTTGCCGGAGCGGACGTTGCCTATGCAAGGTATGAGCACAAGGAGCACTCGCCCTTCCGGAATTTCGGCAGCTGGGTCAATGAAAAGATGCTGGAAAAAATGCTGAACAAGCCAAGAGACCTCTATGTCAGCAGTTATTTTGCCATGCGTCGGTTTGTGGCAGAGGAGGTGCTGCGCTACGAGAACTCGTATCCGTACCTTCTGGGACTGGTGCTGCGGAGCACGAATAATATTGTCAATGTTCCGGTGAATCACCGGAAGCGGGAGGTGGGCAGCAGCGGCTACACCATAGGAAAGCTCCTTGCATTATGGATGAATGGCTTCACTGCCTTTTCGGTCAAGCCTCTTCGCATCGGAACGGCAATGGGGGCGGCCTGTGCGGCGCTGGCCCTTGTATATGCAGTGTTTACCATCATTAAGAAGCTGGTGAATCCGGCAGTGCCGATCGGATTTTCCGCGCTGATGACGGCCGTTGTTTTCTTTGGCGGAATGACGCTTCTGATGCTGGGACTGACCGGTGAGTACATCGGGAGAACCTATATCAGCGTGAGCGCGGCTCCGCAGTATGTCATCCGTGAGGAGATTCTAAGCCAGGAGCAGAATGCCGCAGGGGCAAAGGGAACGCCTGACAGCGCTGATCCTGCAAAGGGACTCTGAACGAAGCAGCTGCAATGAAAGAGGATATCAAAGAGTAATGATCATGCGAGCCATCGTAGATAAACAAAAAGCAGCCTGTGCTGTGATTCTCTGCGCACTTCTCCTGGCACTGGCCACCATCTGGCCGATGCGTCTGTATCGGGAGGAGCACGCCTATGCATCGGGGATTTCGCCCTCGGGCGTTACGGAGACGATCAGTGAAGAGCAGGATGCCGGCGAATACTTTATTGCGCAGCATACGCACCTGCAGACCCTGAAGTTCTATGTGGAATCGGTAAAAGAGGGAACGCATGCACAGTTCCAGCTGTTCCATGTGGAGGAAAACGGCGCGATGACCCTGACGGCCGAGGAGGAGGTTGTACTCCCGGAGGAGGTTCCTGCATACGCGGTGGTCTCCGTGGATGCGGACATGACGCCGGGAGACACCTATGTCTATACGATTCGCGGCATGGAGGGCAGCCGGTTCACGGTCGGAACCGAGTCGCAGTCGCAGGCACTGGATACGGGAAAAGCGCCGTATTATCAGCTGGGCTTTTATCATGACAGCGGTGTTGATGATATGGCGATTAAGACCAGCGTTGTCTACCGCGTGCCGGAATCAAAGCTCCCTTCACTGATCCGGGGCATTGTTTATGCTCTTGCGGCTGCTCTTTTGACAGCGGCGGTGCGCGCTGCATTCACATGGAGCTGCCGGAGAAATAAAAAGGACGCATCGGTTACCACTGTACTGGGTGTGCTGCAGTTCACACTGACACCCGTAATCCTGTTGGTATCCGGGCTTGCCTTTATTGCGGTGTGGCCGCTGAAGCTCTTTGACGGGCGCATTCTCGATATCCTGATTTATGAAACGGGAATTGTGCTGGCGGCCGCGGTGAGTCTGTACGGACTTTGGCATAATAGACTGCAGGAGCCGCAGGAAAAGCCAAGAGGGTGGCTTCGTCACGGTGCCATCGTGGTATGCATAGCCCTGATCATGGACCGCAGCGCGGTTTATATGAATGCAACCAATGATTACATTCATGACACGTCCATGCACTGGATTGTGGCACTGCTGTGTCTGATCACGCTTCTCATGGGTGACATTGCATCTGACTGCAGCGCCGCCGCTGCGATTGCAGCGGTTGTATCTGTGGTGGGCGGCATTGTCTACTGCGCCGGGAGCTTTGTGTCTTCGCAGGATCCGGAAATGACCTGGAAGAATGGTGTTATTTTCTCAAGAGCGGTGGCAGTTTGCTGCGCAGCTGTTGCGGTGACGGCGGCTATGGTCATGCTGCTCGACCGCATCCGCAGCCGAAAAGCAAGCAGAACACGGATTTCCTGGCCTCTGCTGGTGCCGGTGCTGGCGCTTTCTGTCTGGATGCTCGTTTTTTACAACACGAGACTCTGGATTCCGCTGATGCTGGGGATTTGGGCACTGTTTTATCTGCGGTATCGCTTTTATGAAGGAAGGGAATTCCTGCTGGAGGATTTGTGTCGGGGCGTTCTCCTGGACTTTGTATGCAAGGTTATATACTGCATGCTGCATCGCTACTACCTTGCCTATCTGTACAGCCGGTTTTCCATGCATTTCCACACGCCGACAGTGACGGCCTATTACCTGCTGATTGCAGCCTCGGCGGCGGTGACGCTGTTCATCTGCAGGCTTCGGAAGGTCAGCGGGAGAAGCCTTCGGGAGAAGCTTTCCGGCACATGGCTGGAGGCTGTGCTGCTGGGAATTACCTGCTCCTACATGCTGATGAGCCTTACAAGGTCCGGAATCGGCGTGCTGGCGCTGCTCCTTTTGATGGCGGCCTTTTACTTTGGCAATATTCCGGGACGCCATGCGCTGACGACCCGGCTGAAGGGAGGCGCTTGTACATTGGCAGCGTTTGTTGTCGTTGTGTGCCTTGCCTTTCCGATCACGTTTACAGGGCAGAGGATTGTATCCACGGTGTATGCGCACCCTCAGCGCTTTGAAGAGCTGGAGCCGTACGATGACTGGGTGCTTCGGAACGTGACGTGGAACTGCACGGCGTTCATGAACATTGAGATTTTTATTCGCGATTTCGGAAACCGCATCATTGGCGGAGATCTTGGATCGAAAATCTATTACGGCAGAGACTGGTATGTGGCCCAGGGCTACCGGACGGCAGATGCCTCGGATGTGCAGGAGCCGTCTGCTGCTCCGACAGATGCAGGGAGTGCTTCCTTTGGCGGACTTTTCCTTCTGACGAGCCAGTCGGAGCTGGAGGATGGCTCCATCGACACAGGGGATGTGTCCAATGGGCGGCTCGGCCTGTACCTTGCCTATATCAAACAGCTGAATATGACCGGACACGATCAGATGGGCGTTACGCTTCAAAGCGGCGAGGTGGCGGTACATGCGCACAACATTTTCCTGCAGGCGGCTTTTGACTGCGGAATTCCTGCGGGGGCATTGCTGCTCCTGACAGTGTCTGCCATCTTTCTGGCGGCATTTCGCTATGCGAGAAGAGAGGGTGTGCGGGACGACTGTGCACTCATGCCGCTTTTGCTTGTGACCGGATTTGGAATCACGGGAATGGTGGAGTGGACCTTCCATTTCTGCAATCCGTATACGATTGTGCTGCTGTTTGCACTGGCTCCGCTCCTGTTCCGTGAGAAACGGACAAAGGAGCTGGAGGCATGAGCACGAATCGCCGCGACGCGGTCCTTGGCACGGTATACGGAGGCGTGTGTGCGCTCTTCTTCACACTGGGACAGATGCTGGAGCAAAAGGGCGGCCTGGCAGTGCCGTCTGCTGCAGAGGGAGCCGTTTTTTTGCTCATCTGGGCGGTATGCGGATTTCTCTGTGTGCGGATCTGGCGCCGGATGGATCGGAAGAGGGAGAAGAAAAGCTCCTGCTGCGGCGCAGGTGTCAGGGAGACAGACGAAGCATCCCGGGCAGAAAAGCGGCGAAATGCTGTGCTTTTGTGGCTGCTTTTCTTCCTTTTGCAGCTGATTTCGCTTCTGGCGGTATACCCCGGCTTTTTTGTCTATGACGCAGCAGAGGAGCTGGCTATGGTGCAGACGCGCAGCTTTACAACGCACCATCCGCTGCTCCACGTTCTGGCGCTGGGCGGCACGATTCTGGGCGTGCACAAGGTGACGGGTTCCTATAACCTTGGCATTTTCTGTTACCTTCTGCTGCAGATGGCCGCGATGGACGCGGTCTTTGTCTGCCTTGTCCGGGAAATGGGAGCGGCTGCGCCAAAGAGACGGGGCGGCATTGCCAAATGGTTCGGCATCCTATGGCTGGCGCTTTGTCCGGTGGTCACTATGTTTGTTCTGTGCAGCTGCAAGGATGGTTTGTTCGCGGCAGCGCTGCTGATGCTGGTGCTCTATTTGAAGCGGCTTTTTCTGGGAGATGTAACTCGCAGGAATGCTGCGGGCTGCATTGTCTCCGGAACCTTGATGATGCTCCTGCGCAACAATGGGGCCTATGCCTATGCGGTGTTTCTCATATTGGCCGGGGCGGCTCTGGGAGTAAAGCGGGTGAAGGCGCGTGAGCACGTATCCTCGGGGAGAGGCTGGCGCATAGCAGTGATCCTTCTGCTGCCGTTGTTCCTCTATAAGGGGGCATCGTCCGGGCTTGCGGCAGCACTTCATGCGGACTCCTCGGAGAGTCAGGAAATTCTGACGGTACCGATTATGCAGCTGGCCCGTGTCTGGATCTCGGATCCGGATTCCTTTACCGCAGAAGAGACGGTGCTGATGCAGGAGCTGATGGCTCCGGCAGATGGGGAAGAGACGAATGGGCTGCTGGGATGGGATTATTACAATCCGGTGCTTTCGGACCAGGTAAAGCTCCGCTTTCGCAGTGATGTTTATCGGAGTGATCCCGGGACCTTCTGGAAGCTGTGGCTGACCAAGGGACGCGAACATCCGGCGGCCTATCTGAATGCGTGGCTTATGACAAGCTATGGCTTCTGGGCACCCGGAACGGTGATTGACTGCTATAAAGGGAACACGGTCTATACCTTTACCTATGGAGAAAGCTCCTATTTTGGCTATGAGACAGAGCTGCCCGGCACAAGGCAGAGTAAGCTCCCTGCGCTGGATACATGGTACCGGTTTCTGTCTCTGGATGCGGCGGCGCAGCGCCTGCCGGTTCTGTCATGGATTCTCTCTCCGGGGGTGATGGCGCTGGCCTTTGCCTTTTGCGGCGTTTACCTTCTGCGGCAGCGAAGGAGGCGGCTTCTTCTTGCATGGTTCCCCCTTTTCCTGGTGTGGCTTACCGTCCTTCTGGGACCGTGCGCACTGCCACGTTATGTTGTATACTTATGGATTGGATTACCCTGTATAGTTGCGGATGCCTGGCGCGCCGCTTGAGGAAACGCTGATTAGAGCATTTTCCACACTGGATTTGCGCTGCGAAGCAGCAAATTCCTTGGCAGCAAGAGCATTTGACGCCAGCATCATTCGTTGAGGTATATATGTTCAAGTCGGAAAAGAATACGCAGCAAGGATCGGAGCATACGTTCAATTATGCGAAGTTCTGGCGGCGCGTTGTCCTGATCGTTTACGATATATTGAGCGTGATTCTGGCAAGCTACATGTCGCTTTTGATCCGCTATGAGTTTCAGCCGTCGGAGATCCCGGATTACTTTTATCTGCCGGTGATGGAGGCGCTTCCGCTTACAGTTGCTGTGACCCTTGCCATGTTCTGGCTGTTTCGCCTGTATGACTCGCTCTGGGCCTTTGCGGGGGAAACGGAGCTGCAGAATCTTGTGTTCGCCAATGTATCGGCGGCGGTACTGAATGTAGGAGTTCTGCATCTGAACCGGCACGATATACAGGCCGTTCCGAAGAGCTATTACTTTCTCTACATGTTCCTGATGATCTCGCTGACCTTTGTCAGCCGTTTTTCCTACCGGTTTCTGCGAGGGGTGAAGCACAAAAACGCCAACCGCAGCAATGCCACGAACGTGATGGTCATCGGCGCCGGAGAAGCAGGAAATATTATCGTCCGGGAGATTCTGAATTCGCACTACTCGACCATGAGCCTCAAATGTCTGATTGACGATTCACAGGACAAATGGGGCAAGTACATTCAGGGAGTCAAGGTTGTCGGAGGCCGTGAGCAGATCCCGGAAGCGGTGGAGCAATACGATATCGATGAGATCATCGTTGCCATTCCGTCGCTTTCCAGAGCCCAGATGAAGGGAATTCTGGACATCTGCAAGGAGACCAAGTGCAAGATGCGCACGCTTCCCGGCATTTATCAGCTGGTAAACGGAGAGGTCAGCGTTTCCAAGCTTCACGATGTCGAGGTAGAGGACCTTCTGGGACGGGATCCGGTGAAGGTTGATCTGGATTCCATTATCGGGTATGTGCAGGGAAAGGTGGTCTGTGTCACCGGCGGCGGCGGCTCCATCGGCTCGGAGCTTTGCCGGCAGATAGCGGGACATCATCCGCGGCAGCTGATTCTGATTGATATCTACGAGAACAGTGCCTATGACGTGCAGCAGGAGCTGCGCCGCAGATATCCGGATCTGGACCTGGTGGTGCTGATAGCATCTGTCCGCAATGAGAAGCGCATCAACTGGATTTTTGACAAGTACCGTCCGGATATCGTCTATCATGCCGCTGCGCACAAGCATGTGCCTCTCATGGAGGTCAGCCCCTGCGAGTCCATTAAGAACAACGTGTTCGGTACCTTCAATACGGCGATGGCAGCAGCAGCCTGCGGCACCGAGCGTTTCGTTATGATCTCCACGGATAAGGCAGTCAATCCCACCAACATCATGGGTGCCTCCAAGCGCATCTGTGAGATGATCATTCAGGTGTTCAACCGCCATTATGCGTGCAATTTTGTGGCGGTGCGCTTCGGCAATGTCCTTGGCTCCAACGGAAGCGTGATCCCGCTGTTTAAAAAGCAGATTGCGGCCGGCGGACCGGTGACGGTAACCGATCCGAACATCATTCGTTATTTTATGACCATTCCGGAGGCTGTCTCTTTGGTGCTGCAGGCCGGCGCCTATGCAAGGGGCGGAGAAATCTTTATTCTGGACATGGGAGAGCCGGTTCGTATTCTGGACCTGGCAGAGAATCTGATCAAGCTTTCCGGCTATAAGGTGGGCGAGGATATCAAGATTGTCTTCACAGGACTCCGTCCCGGCGAGAAGCTGTACGAAGAGATGCTCATGAATGAAGAGGGCATGAAGGATACAGCCAACCGGCAGATCCACATCGGAAAGCCGCTGGAGATCAACGAGGAGAAGTTTTTTGTTCAGCTGCAGCGCCTCAAGGAGGCGGCGTACGAGGAGTCACCGGCCATCCGGGAGCTCGTGCGTGAGATTGTTCCCACCTACCGCAAGAACACGGAGGTAAACCGGGAGCGTATTCATGAGGAGCTGGAGAAGCAGCAGAAGCGAATGGAAGCGGGGCACGATGACAGGACCCATGAGTCTGAGGTCATTCGCACGCAGCGGTGAGAGCGTCACCGGCGGAAACGGCGTAGAAATTGTTCAGCACCCATCGGAGTTTGTTGGAAAACCCGTTGCGGCTGACAGCAGTCAATCATTCACAGGAGGCAGTAATGAGCGGCAAAATATATCTCTCCAGTCCAACCATGCACGGTGATGAGCAGCGGTTCGTGCAGGAGGCCTTTGACACCAATTGGGTAGCACCTCTTGGACCGAATGTGGATGCCTTTGAAAAAGACGTTGCATCCTATATCGGCATCGGGCATGCAGCGGCGCTGTCTGCAGGAACCGCAGCCATTCATCTGGCTGTCCGTCTCCTGGACATTCAGCCGGGGGATGTGGTGTTCTGCACATCCATGACCTTTGCAGCCACCTGTAATCCGGTGGCGTATGAAAGAGGACAGCTTATCTTTATCGATTCGGAGCGGGATACCTGGAACATGTCTCCGGAGGCTCTTCGCCTCGCCTTTGATAAATATCCGAAGGTCAAGGCGGTACTGTGTGCGGATCTGTACGGAACACCGGCCAGGCTTGACGAGATCGAGGCCATCTGCCGGGAGCACGATACACCGCTGATCGAGGATGCCGCCGAGGCACTCGGCAGCAGCTGGAAGGGCAAACGCTGCGGAACCTATGGGGACTTCGGCATTTTGTCCTTCAACGGCAACAAGATCATTACAACCTCCGGCGGCGGAATGCTGGTGTCGGACGATGAAGAGGCCATTCGCCATGCACGGTTCCTGGCTACGCAGGCAAGGGAACCCGTGCCGTACTATCTCCACAAGGAGATTGGCTTCAATTACCGGATGAGCAACCTCCTGGCCGGTGTCGGCCGCGGACAGATGCTGCACCTAGAGGAGCATATCGACCAGAAAAAGGCAATTTATC
Source organism: Acutalibacteraceae bacterium (assembly GCA_963597485.1). Classification (GTDB taxonomy): domain Bacteria; phylum Bacillota; class Clostridia; order Lachnospirales; family Lachnospiraceae; genus CAG-791. Next base: position 9,498 of record CAVBQH010000041.1, on the reverse strand, counting down.
AGTATTATAAAAATGCCTTTGCAGACATTGACGTTATCGAGATGAATCCGCTGGGCGGTCCGGAGGCGGACTGCAACAACTGGCTCTCCTGCATTACGCTGAAGGAAGAGTCTCCTGTGAAGCCGATGGATATTTTCGCTGCGCTGCAGAAGGAAAACATTGATTCCCGGCCGATCTGGAACCCGATGAACAATCAGCCGGTATATGCGGGCTGTGATTTTATTGCGGACCCGGAGGGCGCCCAGAGTGCGAAGGGGTCGGTATGCATGGATATCTATGAGAGGGGCCTTTGCCTTCCCTCTGACAATAAGAACACGCAGGAGGATATGGCACGCATCGTATCCATCATCCGGGGACTCTTTTAATCAACGGATGTGCAGCAAAGGCGTCGGCCGACGGGCAGCGCCGCACACGGTGAACCGTGACGGTAATGGAGCAAGAGATGATCTATCGCAGCGTGATCAAACGAATTCTGGACATTATACTGGCTTTGATCGGACTCATTGTGCTGAGTCCGGTCTTTCTGATTGTGATGGTGCTCGTGCGGGTGAAGCTGGGCTCGCCGGTCTTCTTTCACCAGGATCGTCCCGGGAAAGACGGCAGGATCTTCGGCCTTTTGAAGTTTCGCTCCATGACGGATGCAAGAGACGCAGACGGGAATCTCCTGCCGGATGCGGAGCGCCTTCCGAAGTTCGGCCGGATTCTCCGCGCAACGAGTCTGGATGAGCTTCCGGAGTTCGTGAATATTCTGAAGGGAGATATGTCCTTTGTGGGTCCAAGACCTCTTCTGGTCCGGTACCTCCCCTATTATACCGAGGAGGAAATGCACCGGCATGACGTTCGGCCGGGGCTGACAGGACTTGCCCAGATTCATGGCCGGAATGCCCTGAACTGGGAGGACCGTTTCCGGTACGATCTGGATTATGTGGAGCATTGCAGCCTCGCATTGGACATTTCCATTGTGCTGCAGACGGTGGGAAAGGTGCTGCATCATTCCGGCGTGCAGTCGGGAGCAGAGCAGACCATTCCGGATTTTGATGTCTATCGCAGGGGAAAGGAGCGGCATGAAGATTGAAAAGAAAATTCTGCTCTTTGAACAGGACCTTTCGCAAACGCCGATCGTAAAGCTCTCGGGCGGATATGATGATGCGCTGGGGAATGAGATTTACATCAAGAGGGATGACTTTATTCCGTTTTCCTTCGGCGGCAACAAGGCAAGAAAGGCGGCCTATTTTTATCAGGAGATACAAGAGCTCCATCCGGATGTGGTCATGACCTATGGCTCTGAGGCCTCCAACCATTGCCGCATCATTGCGAATCTTGCAGCATCGCTGGGGATCCCCTGTCATATCATTTCAGCAGGAGGTGAGGAGTCGGAGAACGGCGCCTTCCCGCTGTTCAACCGCCGGATGGTCATGCAGTTCGGGGCAACTGTTGAAACGGTTCCGGTGGAGCAGGTGCACGATACCATTGAACGCCGGATGCAGGCTTTTCGAGGTGCCGGGAAGATACCGTATTTTATCCCGGGCGGCGGTCATGGAAATGCAGGAACGCAGAGCTACGTCGATGCTTTTTATGAGATTCGCAGGCAGGAGGAGAGCATGGGACTGCAGTTTTCCCACATCTTCCATGCGAGCGGAACCGGCTCCACGCAGGCAGGTCTTGTCTGCGGAAAGGAGCTGAGCGGTTCTCCGGATCGGATCATCGGCATCAGCATTGCAAGAACCTGCCCGCGCGGAAGAGATGTGGTGCGGGAGAGCATATTGGAGTATTACCGGATGCTGGGCGGATTTGCGGGAGAGGAGCACTTTGCCTGGATGGATAAGGTTATGCATCCTTCTGCCAAGGCTCCGGAGACACTTTTCCGGGAGGAGGATCTTGTCTTTGAGGATGGGTACCGGCTCGGAGGATATGGAAAGACTACAGAAGAGGAGCGGAAATGCCTGGAGCGCGTGATGGCGCAGGACGGCATACCGATGGATACCACCTATGTGGGGAAGGCCTTCTATGGAATGCTGGAGTATCTAAGAGCGCATGACATCCGCGGAGAGAAGCTTTTGTTCATCCACACAGGCGGAACACCTTTGTGGTTTGATGGAGAATGAGAGGCAGCGATGCAGACACAGGAGAACGTCAACATCTTGATTCTGAGCGCGGGAACGCGCAATAAGGTAGTGCAGGCCTTCCGTCAGGCGCTTGCAGGAAAGGGACGCGTGATTGCCACCGATGCCTCTTCCCTGGCGCCGGCACTGTATGATGCGGATAAGGCCTATATTGTTCCTCGAATTACGGCACCGGATTATCTGGATCAGATTCTGGACATCTGCCGCAGGGAGAAGGTTCACGGAGTGTTCTCTCTGATTGATCCGGAGCTCTCTCTTCTTGCCAAAGAGAAGGAAAGGTTTGAAGAAATCGGCGTCGTTCCGGTGGTTTCTTCGTATGAGCTTTGTGAAACCTGTCTGGATAAATACAGAATGTACCAGCTCCTGAGAGAGAAGGGGATTCGTACGGCCGGCTGCTGGACCCGGAAGGAGGACTTTCTTGCTGCTGTTTCCGGCGGGGAGGCCGCGTATCCTGTCTTTGTAAAGCCCCAGAAGGGAAGCGCGAGCCTTAATATCAACCGGGTGCAGGATCAAAGGACCATGGAAACGCTCATGGACAATTATGAGGATCTTATGGTGCAGGAGCTTATGACGGGGCAGGAATACGGATGTGATCTGTATGTGGATCTGATTTCGGGCAAATGCACGTCTGTTTTCCTTAAAAAGAAGCTTCGTATGCGGGCCGGCGAGACGGACAAATCGGTGTCGGTGAAGGATGAGGAGCTCTTTGCAAAGCTGGCGGCGTTTGCGGAAGAGTGCGGTTTCCGCGGAATGATCGATATCGATCTTTTCCATGATGAGCACGGAATGGAAAATGAAACCGCACAGATCCCGGAGGGGGAGTGGTATCTATCGGAGGTGAATCCCCGGTTCGGAGGCGGTTATCCGCATGCCTATGCCTGTGGCGTGGATTTTCCGGCGCAGCTTGTGCAGAATCTTCAGGGAATAGAGAACAAGGTCTCACTGGGGGACTACGAGACGGGCATCTATATGATGAAATACAATGAGATTGCCATCTGCAAGGAGAGTGAGCTGGTATGAGCGAGAAGAAAACCATTCTGATTCTGGCCAATTCCTCCGGGGGACTGTATGACTTTCGAAATGAGCTGGTGTTAAAGCTCCTGGAGCACTACCGGGTTGTGGCCAGCCTTCCGGACACGGTGAAAACCCAGCTGCTGGAGCAGGAGGGAGTCATCGTTGAAATGACGAAGATCAATCGGCGCGGAATGAATCCGGCACAGGATCTTTCGCTTCTGCATGCCTATGAAAAGCTGGTCAGAAAATATAAGCCGTCGCTGGTCCTTACCTATACCATCAAGCCGAATGTTTATGGCGGGTATGTCTGCCGGAAGGCGGGAATTCCGTACATTGCCACTATTACAGGGCTGGGGAGTACCTTTCAGAAGAGCGGACCGCTCCTGATGCTGGTGGAGCGGATGTACTATGAGGGACTTAAGAAGGCCAGCTGTGTGTTCTTCCAGAACGAGGAGAACCGATTGATTTTCCGGAGAGCAGGTCTTATTCACGGGAAGGACCGTCTGGTTCCGGGATCCGGCGTCAATCTGAAGGTGTGGCAGCCGCTTCCCTATCCGGAGGGAGAGAAAACGAACTTCCTGTACGTAGGGCGTGTTATGAAGGAAAAGGGCATTGAGGAATTCCTTCGGGCGGCGGAGGTTCTGCATTCCGAGCAGGTGACCTTTGCCATCTGCGGGTACTGCGATGAGGACTACCAGGAGGAGCTGGATGCCAGGAGCCTTCGCGGAGAGATTGTGCAGCTGGGCTTTCATCCGGACATGCATGACTATTATAAGGGGTGTTCTGCCGTGGTCATGCCAACCTGGCATGAGGGCATGTCGAACGTACTTATGGAGGCCTCGGCCTGTGCAAGGCCGGTCATTGCCTCCAACATTTCGGGGTGTCGGGAAATTTTTGAGGATGGTGTGACCGGATACGGCTTTGCACCGCATTCTGCCAACGAGCTGATCCGTACACTGCGGCACTTTCTGACCATCAACCGTTCGCAGCGGGCGGCTATGGGCGAGGCGGCCAGACAGAAGATGGTGGAGGAGTTTGACCGCGAAAAGGTGGCGGCTGCCTACCTCGAGGAGATCGAAGCTGTGATTGCTCCGGCCGCGTCCGGTGCCGTATAGATGCCGCGTTGGTGACGGGCGGCGGGAACGGAACGAATCGGATATCTCTGCAGGTCCCGTCACCGGGGGAAGACGAACAGTATGAAGAAAATTGCATTTCATTTGAATTGCCTGGTGCACGGGGGCGCAGAGCGCGTGGTTTCCAACCTGGCGAACAAATTTGCCAGTGAAGGGTACGACGTCTACGTAACCGTGGAGTGGATCGACAAGGATGAATTCTGGCTGGATCCGCGGGTGCATCACGTCAATGTCGGCTTAAAGCCGGAGGATGAGAGCAAGGGAAGATGGGTGAAGTTCTATCTGCGAATCCATTACCTGCGGCAGTTTCTGAAGGAAGTGAAGCCGGATGTGGTCTGCGCCTTTATGCATCGTCCGAATTTTCGGGCATTGACGGCGGCGCTGGGACTGAAGGTTCCGGTCATCATTTCCATCCGGAACAATCCGGCACCGTTTTACAGCGCATTTACGGATAAGCTTCAGATTCGTCTCCTGTTCCCGAAGGCGGCAGGGTGTGTCTATCAGACGCAGGAGCAGAAGGACTTCTTTCGGCCGTATCTGCAGGAGAATTCGCGCATCATTTTAAATCCGGTAAATCAAAAATACATTGACCTGCCGGACCCGGACTATGAGCACCAGGAAAAGGTGGTGGTGCAAAGCTCCCGGCTGGTGGATTTTAAAAATCAGGCAATGCTCCTTCGCGCCTTTGCAAAGGTGCACAGGGATCATCCGGATTGGTCGCTTCGAATCTACGGACCGGATGCAGAGGACGGAACGAAAGAGCAGCTCGAGGAGATTATCCGCAGTCATGGGGCTAAGGAGTGGATGCGGCTGATGGGCGGCACCGACCGGCTGGAGGAGCTGATTCCGAAGGCGTCCATCTATACACTTCCCTCCAACTATGAGGGAATGCCCAATGCCCTGATGGAGGCGATGGCTATGGGGATGCCCTGCATTTCGACGGATTGTCCTGCAGGGGCGCCCCGGGTACTGATTCAGGACGGCGTCAACGGTCTTCTGGTTCCGGTGGGGGATGAGGATGCGATGGCGGCGGCCATAACGCGGCTCATCGAGGATCCGGCTCTTCGCAGGAGGCTTGGACAGGAAGCCAGAAAGATTCGGGAGATTGCCGGAACGGATACCGTTTATGAGCAGTGGAAGGCGTATCTGCTGGAGGTGCTGGAGAAGTACCCGGCATGATGCAGGACCGGCACGTGAAGGAGATCACTGTCATTTGGGGGCCGGAGGAGCCGGCCGCACAGGGGAACAAGCCGAATGGAAAATGCCGCTAAACAGACAAAGCGTAAGCCGCATATCTGCCTCTACATCGGATCCCTGCAAAAGGGCGGAGCCGAGCGGGTGATGTCCAATCTGGCGGAGTATTTATATGGTATCGGCTGGCAGGTGACGCTGGTGACGACCTATTTTCGCCCGCCGGAGTTTGTCTTGCCGCACGGTCTGTGGAATCCGGAGACGGGGGAGTGCTACGGGAAGGAAACAGAGGAGGTCCAGTGGGGCGATAAGAAACGCACGCAGGTAAGTCCGGCAGGGATCCGGAGAATTTATTCCGATCCTGCCAGGGAGGATCTGGAGCGCGGCAGAGTGCGCGGCTTTATGGCCCGCTTTCGAAAGCTTCGCATTATTTGGAAGCAGGAGAGGCCGGACGTGATCCTCTCCTTCATCGGATACAACAACATCTTTGCCATTCTGACAAGCCTTGGACTTCGTATTCCCGTGGCGGTCAGCGTGCGTTCCAATCCGTCCAGAGAGTATGCATCGGCGAAGCTCCGCCTTCCTGCATTCATGTTGTTCCGCCAGGCTGCAGGTGTTGTGCTGCAGACGCAGGACGCGAGAAGCTTTTTTCCGAAATCGATTCAAAAAAAGGCTGTCGTTCTTCCCAATGCGATCAATCCGGATTTTATTCGTCCTCGCTACGAGGGGGCTCGTGAGAGTGCGGTAGTTTCGGTGGGGCGCCTGGATGCGAACAAAAACCAGGACTATCTGATTCGCGCCTTTGCCAAAGCGCATAGGCAGCACCCGGAATATACGCTTCACCTTTACGGGGACGGCCCCTCACGAAGGGACTTTGAGGCGCTGGCAGAGCAGCTGGGGGTAAAGGAAGCGGTTGTTTTCGAAGGAATTGTGGACGGCGTGCAGGATAAGATCGCGGATAAGCGGATCTTCGTGCTGCCCTCCCGGGAGGAGGGAATGCCGAATGCGCTGCTGGAAGCAATGAGCACAGGGCTCGCCTGCATTTCAACGGATTGTCCCTGCGGCGGACCGCGGGATTTGATTCGTGACGGGATCAACGGCTTTCTGGTCCCGGTAGAAACAAATGACCCGGAGCAGACATTTTTGACAAAGCGCCTGCTGCAGCTGATGGAGGATCCGGACCTTGCACAGAAAATGGGCGTGGAAGCAATGAAGGTGCAGGAGTATTACAGCCCGGAGCAAATTAACGGCAAGTGGGATCGGTATCTGCGGAGTTTGATGCGGCATCATGCAGTTTAATTCACTTTATTTCTTAATTTTCTTTCTGCCGGCTACACTGGCAGGATACTATCTTCTGGGCAGGGCGCGGCGAACAGAGACTCCCTCGGATGCGGGAACCGGCAGCAATCCGGATGCACAAACGACGGGTGCAAAAGAAAGCAAATACAGGAGAAAAGAGCACCTGGCGGACTGGTTTTTGATTGCAGCATCGCTAATATTCTACGGAGTAGCCAATGCCTGGTATCCGGTGATGCTGGGAGTGATGCTCCTTGTAAACTGGTTCGTGTCCCGCCGCGCCCGCAAGAGGGCCTGGATGGTAATCGGCATCGTATGGAACGCCGGAATTCTTGGGGTTTTCAAGTATACCAATTTCTTTCTGGAGAACATGAATGCAGCACTGGGGACCGACTTGCCGCTGGTGAAGCTCCTGCTGCCGCTGGGCATCAGCTTTATTGTGTTTTCCCAGATTTCCTGGATTGTGGACTGTCACCGCGGCGAATGTAAGGAGCCGGCTTCCTTTCGGGAGTATGTGCTGTTCTCGGTTTATTTTCCGAAAATCACACAGGGCCCCATCATTACCATGCGGGAGTTTCTGCCGCAGCTTCGGAAGGTAAATCGCTTTTATCCGGATGCGCAGGAGCTTGTATGCGGCATCCAGATGTTCACCTGCGGTCTTTTCAAAAAGGTCATGCTGGCGGATCCTCTGGGAAGCGCGGTAACGCAGTATTACGCCAACTTCTCGTACCGCTCCAATGTGGACAGCCTGATTGTCATGCTGGCGTATACGCTTCAGATCTATATGGATTTTTCCGGATATTCGGACATGGCCATCGGCGTTTCGAAGCTGCTGGGTATATCACTTTCCGCGAATTTCAATTCGCCGTACCGGGCAGGAACGGTGACGGATTTCTGGCGCAGATGGCATATCAGCCTTACGAGCTTTCTGCGGGAGTATATTTACTTTCCGCTTGGCGGAAGCCGAAAGGGGAAGCTTCGCACCTATGTGAACATTCTGATCGTATTTCTGATCAGCGGTATATGGCACGGAGCAAACTGGACCTTCGTTTTATGGGGCCTTCTTCACGGTCTGGCGCAGGTCGCGGAGCGCCTTTTGGGCAAGCTGTACCGGAAAGTATGGCTGCCGATTCGCTGGTGCGTTACCTTTTATTATGTCAGCATGCTGTGGATGCTGTTCCAGAGCAGCTCCTGGGAGGAGTTTCTGCGCTTTCGCTGGCACCTTCGGGTGGATAAGTCCGGCTACTATTCACAGGACCTGGCAAACTGCTTCCATATCACAGGGGTGCGCGGCGTGATGTCACTGCTGCATCTTCCTGCATCGGATGCGGCTGTCGGCGCGGTGTGCACAGCACTGTTCCTCGGCGGCTGTATGGCAGTGTGCCTGCTCCTGCCCAACAACCAGAAACGCCGCTACCGCATAAATGCTGCAACGCTTCTGGCGACGGCAGCTATGCTGATTGCATGCCTTTTGTCCATGAGCGGCGTGTCGACCTTCCTGTACAATGACTTTTAGGAATCTATGAAACCAAAAACCTGGCTTTGGGCCTTTATCATCTGCATAGCGAGCTTTCTTGTGTGCGTCGGCGGACTGGTCGTTTGGCTGGATCCTTTTTTTCATTACCATGGACCGCTGGAGGGCTGGTATTACATGCTGGGAGATCAGCGCAGCCAGAACGACGGGATTACGCGGCACTTTTCCTACGATGCGGTTATTACCGGAACCAGCATGACGGAGAACTTCAAGACGAGCGAATTTGATGCGGCTTTTGGCACCGATTCAGTCAAGCTCCCATATCCCGGGGCAACCTTTAAAGAGGTGAACGACAATCTGGCAGTGGCCTTTGAAACCCATTCAGATATCAAATATGTCCTGCGGGCACTGGATTACTCCCATCTAGTGGAGGATAAGGATGCCATGCGGGAGGATATGGGGGAATACCCGTCCTATCTTTACGACAATAATCTCCTGAACGATGTGAAATATCTGTATAACAAGGATGTGCTGCTCTATTACCTGCTGCCCATGCTGCAGAAAAAGCTTCGGGGCGAGACGGGCGGAATTACATCGTTCGATGCATACGGCAGCTCCTATCAGGACACCTGCTCCAGAGAAAAGGCACTGGAGGGAATTGAGAGCTTTCAGGCAGCGGATGAGCAGGAAAGCCTTTCCGACGAAGAAATCCAAACGCTCCGGGAGAATCTCGAGCAGAATGTAATCGCACTGGCCAGGGAGCATCCGGAGACAACCTTCCTGTACTTTTTCCCGCCCTATTCGGCAGCCTGGTGGGGATGTCTCAAGACAGACGGTACGCTCTCCAGGCAGGTACAGGCAGAAAAACTTGCCACGCAGATGATGCTGGAGGAGACCGGCAATATCGAGGTCTATTCCTTCAACCAAAGCCACCGCGAGATTATTTTCGATCTGGACAACTACAAGGACACCGGACATTACAGCCCGGAGATCAACAGCAGGATCCTTACCTGGATTCTGCAGGGGGACGGCCGGATTACGAAGGACAATCTGGACGCATACTACGAAGAGGAGGAGCAGTTCTACCTCGGGTACGATTATAACCGATTGCTTGAAACGCAGTAGTCGCGCACCAGCCAAGCGACAGGGTGGCGGATGGATGTCCGGATCAGGGGCCTTGCGAGGCCTCGGTGCTTGCGAGCGTTTTATGCGAGCTTAGCACCGCTAGGTCCGAGGACGGAGCCGCGAGGCGTCCCCAGATCGGACA
>CAVBQH010000040.1:0-30664 GCA_963597485.1 Acutalibacteraceae bacterium | reverse complement strand
CTGCTTTGCAGGTGCATGGTGAGCGCAGAACGGAAAGAGTAGCATTCAAGGATTGAACTATGAAACCTACACCGAAACGAATTCTATGGATTGATATCGCAAAAGGCTTTGCCATTTTCCTCATCGTATGCGGGCACTGTGCGGATAAAAACGACGTCGACCGCATTCTCCTGCATTTTTCCATGTTCGCAGGAGTCGCAGTTTTCTTCTTTCTCTCCGGAATGACCTTCTGTTGGAAAGAGAACTCCTTTCTTTATTTTGAACGTCGTCCGTTCCGTGTGTTTTTACGCGGATTATCTCGCGGAATTATCGTGCCGTATACTGTCTGGTCTTTAATCAGCATATCGATTTATCAGGTATTCGGTGCAACTGCAGCGGGGATTCTGCAATCAGATCGCAGTCACTTTTCCTTTATTGGTAATCTTGCAGGCATGTTGTATGGAAACTCCGGAAGCGGATATATGGAATGGAATCGTCCTTTATGGTTCTTGACCTGCCTTGCGGTGACGGAATTATTCTGGTATGTGTTTCTACGAATTCTATCGAATCATGAAGAGGCGCCGGCGCTTCCATATATACTGCTTGCTGCAATTTGTCTGGGATCTGCGGGATGGTTTTTTTATTCAAATCTTCACGGAATTCAGCTGTGTCTGCCGTGGGAGACAGAAACTACATTTTGCATTTTGCCATTTTTTGGCCTGGGCAGATTTGTTCGCGCGTGGATTACCGGGCACGGAGACCTATCGGATCGAAAACAACGAGTGAAATTCTTCTTTTTCGCAGCATCCTGCGCAGCGGTTCTGTGGGCATTATTGCTGGGCGTGGAGGATGCGGACTTTCGAGCGGATCGTTTTACAGATCCATGGCTTTTTTATCCGGAGGCAATGCTGGGGATTTCGGCTGTAATCTCATTTGCCAGATTGATCGCCTTTTACGGTGATACGAAATTCGGAAGGATAGCTGTGTATGTTGGACAACGGACAATGGCAATTCTTGTGATGCACAAGTTTGTGATAATGACGGAACGGGTTCTTTTCTCCAAAATGGGGATAAATTCTTTGACTGTTTGGGATTTGTCGGGCTTGAACTCCGGCCATTTGCTTGCGCGGGAGATTGCGCTGGACGGCATTAGAGCAGTGATTGTTGTCGTGCTTTGTCTTTGGGCGGAACATATACTCGCGAAAATTATGCCGTGGCTGTTTGGGAAAAAAGCAGGTTAGAATTGATGGGAAGGAATTGTCACGGAGTCCCTTTTCTTTTATAATAAATGTGACGTTATCAGATAACATTAGAAAGAGAGAAGAGCTGTGACAGAGAATATGATGAAAATATCAGTTCGAATGCTTGGGGCTTTTTCGATTTTCTGCGATGGGAAGAGAGTTGTGCTCGGGCGCAATTCGACGGCAAAATTCACACAGCTGCTGCAGATTGTGTGGCTTAATATGGACAGAGGGGTTTCCAAGCAGCAGATTGTGGAGGCGCTGTACGGAGATGATGAGCTCTCCAATCCGAATAACAGCTTCAATAATCTCCTGTTTCAGATGCGCAAGCAGATGGTGGCGGCTGGATTGCCTCGCAGGGATTACATAACGAAGATAGGAAGATTGTATTTTCCGGATCCGGGAATTGAACTGCAGGTGGATGTTCATGAGTTTTGTGAGAGCATTCAAAAAGCCAGAGAGACTGATCAGGAATCACAGAAAGAGGAGGCGTATTCTCAGGCGTTCTCCTTATATCAGGGTGAACTTCTTCCGGAGGAGGAGACACTGCCTTTTGTAATTACGGAGTCGGTTCGGCTTGCCGGTGCTTTTTCAGAAGCAGTGCGTTATCTTGGCGAAAGGGCGAAAGAACGGAAGGATTTTGACAAGATGAATCTGATCTACGAAAAAGCAGCTCAGATTTATCCGGACAATGACTGGCAGGCCGATCAGATTGAGGCGCTGATTGGAAAGGGGAGCTATACAGAGGCTCTTTCACTGTATGATAAAACGGTAAGCCGTTATGCCGATGAAATGGGTATCCCGCCGTCAGAGAAGCTTCTCGAGAGCTATCGGAAAATGTCTCAGAAGATCACATCGCCAACCGGACATATTTATGATATTCAGACATCGCTTCAGGAGGATCCTGTGAGCGGAGCGTATTATTGCAGCTATCCAAGCTTTATTGATACCTATCATGTTCTGGAACGTAATATGGAACGGATGGGGAATTCAGTGTTCTTGCTGCTTTGCACGTTGGTTGACTATGCCGGGAAGCCGATTCGAAACAAGGATAAGCTGGATGAGCATTCGGAGACGTTTCGCGGATGCATTGGCAGAAGCCTGCGACGCGGCGATATTTTCACCAAGTACAGTGCATCACAATATCTGGTCCTTTTAGTGGGCAGCAGTAAAGAGGGATGTGATGTAGTGGCAAGACGCATTGATAAAGAGCTTCGCGAAAAAGTGGCAACGCGTGCGGAAGCTCGCTACAGCAATGTTTCGTTGGCGGATCTTACACAGATTACAGACTGGAAATAATATGGACCAAAAAACAATGGGCATGTTTGCACCGAATTTGATTGCACTCTGTATCGACGGACGCTCAGATGGTGACTATAACGGAAGAGTCTATAACCAGTACCATGAAGAACCGGTACGATTCTGGGGAATGCTGGATGCGTTCCGCTGTGCGGAATTCTTTCTGGACCGAATGGATTTTCCACAGCGGTCAACGGTGCCGCGTTCGTTTCGTAAACGGGAAATCGTTTCGTGTGATTATGGAAAGCGTCCTGCGAGAGAGGAAATTATGAGTAATCTGGAGAACAAAAAAGGCGAAGAAGGCACATTCATTGTACAGGTGAAGTACCGGCAGAATGCTACCTGGCAGGGGCAGGTGGTTTGGGCAGAGGAGAATAAGAAGATGTATTTTCGGAGTGCGCTTGAGCTCCTTCGCCTGATTGATGATGCGCTGCGCGAAGATGGCAAGGCTTCTGCTCCTGAAGAGGATGGTTCTGTTGAAGAAGCACAGTAAGGTCGGCGCCGACAGAGGTGCTTGGCGGAAATGTGACAAAAGCCGTGATTTCCATTGCGCATAAAAACAGCCGCCTGCAGGCGTTCTCTTGATGAAGTGAGGACATCTGCAGGCGGCTGTGCATATTGCAAAATATGTGTCAAGCGGTCCAACGGCCGGATGCTCCGCAGGGGAGTACTAGACCGTTTTTGGAAACGGGAAGACCGACTTCATCGGCGGTCACTTGTCCGCCCAGCTGCTCTGCAAAAGCGGTGTGCAGCATGTAGGAGAGTACAGCCGGCTGAAGTCCGGTCGTATAAGAATTCAGCAGTATAAATAAGGGGCGGTCTGAAATCAGCTTCCGGCACAGAAGGAGAAACGGATAAATGCTTTCCTCTATTTTCCAGATCTCACCCTTGGGGCCGCGTCCGTAGGAAGGAGGATCCATGATGATGGCATCATAGCGGCTGCCGCGTCGAATTTCCCGTTCTGCAAATTTGACACAGTCGTCAACGAGCCAGCGAATGGGCGCTTCGCCAAGACCGGAGATCTGCGCGTTCTCCTTGGCCCATGTGACCATTCCCTTGGAAGCGTCTACGTGAGTGACGCTTGCGCCGGCTGCGGCTGCGGCAAGTGTTGCACCGCCGGTGTATGCGAACAAATTAAGAACGCGTACACTCTCTTTATTATCAACACGATTCTTGATCAAGGGAGTAAACCAGTCCCAGTTGACGGCCTGTTCAGGAAAAAGGCCGGTGTGCTTAAAGCTGAAGGGCTTCAGCATGAAGCTGCGCTTTGCTCCGGCACCGGTATAGGAAATCATCCATTCCTCCGGAAGGGAGAAAAACTCCCAGCTGCCGCCGCCGCTCTTACTGCGATGATAATGCGCATTGGGATTCTTCCATTCCTTATCGCGCGGACTGTCCCAGATAACCTGCGGGTCCGGACGAATCAGTCTGTATTCGCCCCAGCGTTCCAGCTTCTCTCCGCGGGAAGTGTCTATTACTTCATAATCCTGCCATTGATCTGCAAGCCACATGATTCTGCTCCATTCTTGAATAGTTATCCTTAAATCAGCATTTCTCTAGTCTACCACACCGGATTGACGGGAGGAAAGGTATCACGTACAATGATGAACATGTATTCTTGTATACAATGAAGTGCGGCGTATATTTGCGACAGCAAATTCGAGATGCGGGCTAAACAATTACACAATTTGTGTAAATCACGATGAGGGAGGAACTATGACAGCATCACAGATCACTATGCTGGCGACGATGGCGGCTTATTTGTTTGCTATGGTTGGCGTCGGCATCAAGCTTTCGGAAAAAAATGAAACAATGGGCGATTTTTACCTGGGCGGACGACAACTGGGGCCATTGGTTACAGCGATGAGTGCGGAAGCATCGGATATGTCCAGCTATCTTCTGATGGGACTTCCGGGACTTGCGTATCTTTCCGGGACGGCGGATGTTGGGTGGACGGTGATCGGTCTTGCAGCAGGAACGTATCTGAACTGGCTTATTGTTGCAAAACGTCTTCGAAGCTATACCGGACATACCGGCTCTATTACGCTTCCGGAATTCTTTTCGGATCGCTGGGGAGATAAGAAACATATTCTCACGTTTCTGGCTGCGATTTGGATTATTGTTTTCTTTGTGCCGTATACAGCATCCGGTTTTGCGGCGTGCGGCAAACTGTTTCACTCTCTGTTCGGCGTAGATTACCACGCGGCTATGATTGTCAGCGCAATTGTTATCATTTTCTATACAGCGATGGGCGGCTTTCTGGCGGCGTCTATGACGGACTTTATCCAGAGCATTATCATGACTGCGGCCCTGGCTGCGATTTTGATTTTCGGCTTTACACAGGCTGGTGGCGTTGCAGCTGTTTTTGATAATGCGAGATCACTGCCGGGATACCTGTCACTGACACAGTCCTATGACCCGACTTCGGGAACGGCGGTGCCGTATGGTTTTCTTACGATCTGTTCCACGCTGGCATGGGGGCTGGGGTATTTTGGAATGCCGCACATTCTGCTTCGCTTTATGGCGATTGAGGATGTGGATAAGTTAAAATTGTCGCGGCGTGTTGCTTCTGTCTGGGTTGTTATCTCTATGGCGGTTGCAGTCCTGATCGGAATGGTGGGACTCGGCATGACACGTGGGGACAAAATTGAGGTACTGGCCGGTTCGGCATCGGAAACCATCATTGTGCGCATTGCAGATCTTCTGTCCAGACATGGCATTGCAGCGGCTCTGGTAGCCGGAATTGTTTTGTCGGGGATACTTGCCAGTACGATGTCCACAGCGGATTCCCAGCTTTTAGCAGCCTCCTCGTCGGTCAGCAACGATATACTGGTGAAGGTGTTCCATCTTAATATTAAGAAGGAACAGGCACTTCTTTTATCCAGAATCAGTCTGATAGCAATTGCTGTAATTGGCATTTTCCTTGCCTGGGATCCGGACAGCTCGGTATTTGGAATTGTCAGCTTTGCCTGGGCGGGATTTGGAGCTTCTTTCGGACCGGTGGTCCTTCTGGCGCTGTTCTGGAAGAGATCCAACCGATACGGCGCGTTGGCGAGTATGCTGACCGGCGGTGTGATGGTCTTTATCTGGAAATTTGCAATTCGTCCCATGGGAGGCATTTGGGGCATTTACGAGCTGTTGCCGGCCTTCCTTTCAGCCATTCTGGTAAATATAATAGTGTCCCTTGTTACGCCGAAGCCGGAAGCGGAGATTCTAAGGTGCTACGAGGAGGTGCAGCGGCTGTAGGCAGGCTCATGGATTGGTAAAGGAATTTGCTGCACCGCATCGAGGCTTTCAGAAGGAAAAGCGTGATGGATACTGAATAGTTATCGGTGTTTCCATAAGTAACCCGCAGGCAAGATATTGTCATGCCTGCGGGTTACTTTTGCACAAAAATCAATCGAAAAGTTTGTAAAAAAGGCAGAAAATAAAACTTGCAATAAAAACAGTCTTCGTGTACAATGAATCTCGCTGTGACATGATAGCGATGAAGCGAGAGATTGTCAGGCACAGATTCTTTTGATTTCGGTTCGAGAGAAAAGGAACTGGTCTGGGTTACTCCGTGGAGCGAATGTCTGGGGCGTCTGCACGACCTGGCAGACACGCCCAAGAATCTGACGACAAGTCACTGTACCGAAGAACCGTCTGCCCAGAGCAGAAACGACGTGATAAGCGTTCTGTCAACGGTTTTGCCGTTGATTTTCTTTTGAAAAGGACAGGACACGCACGGGAATGTGTACAGTCACCGCTTGTCGTACTTCATAAAAAGTGCGAATAAGGAGGCGACTTTTTTTATGGCAAATCAGGTAATGAGAATCACATTGAAGGCATATGATCATGAGCTTATCGATGCTTCTGCCCGCAAGATCATTGAGACAGTAAAGAAGAGCGGCTCACAGGTGAGTGGACCGGTTCCGCTTCCTACTAAGAAGGAGGTTGTAACCATCCTTCGCGCTGTTCACAAGTACAAGGACAGCCGTGAGCAGTTTGAGCAGAGAACCCATAAGAGACTGATCGATGTCATCGCTCCTACACAGAAGACGGTAGATGCTCTTCAGCGTCTGGAGATGCCTGCTGGCGTTTACATCAACGTCAAGATGGTAACAAAGTAACTCGAAAGAGTCAGAGACAATGACAGCCGGAGAGACGGCCGGGGAAACCCGATGAAAATGCAGGTTGCGCCATATACATAGATGCATGACGAAACTCATGCACCTGGGCGTGACAATAACCTCTACTTAGTATGACATCCTCTTTTGAGCAGAACCTGTGAACTGCAAGGAAGAGAACAGTACAGACATAAGGGACGGCGGTTCAGGTCACCGCAGGTCAGACAGCAGACCATGTCCGCTTATGAAACGGAAGTCACACCTTCCATCTATGCCGATGTCCGCTGTAGGGATTAACACCAACCGGTGTTACAACGCCGCAATGCGGCAGAAAGAGGTAAAAGATATGAAAAAGGCAATTCTTGCAACGAAGATTGGTATGACACAGATCTTCGCAGAGGACGGCACATTGGTTCCTGTTACGGTTCTGGAGGCAGGCCCGAACGTGGTAACCCAGATCAAGACAGCAGAGAATGACGGCTATGAAGCAGTTCAGGTCGGTTATGTAGACGCTGTAGATCGTGCCAAGAATGTTGACAAGAGCGGAAAAGTAGAAGTTGCTCATCGCCACGGCGTGAACAAGGCACAGAAGGGCCACTTCGAGAAGGCTGGTGTATCCAGCAAGAAGTTCGTTCGTGAGCTGCGTCTTGAGAATGCTGCTGAGTATACACTTGGCGCTGAGATCAAGGCTGATATCTTTGCAGAAGGCGATCACATTGATGTGACTGCTATCAGCAAAGGAAAGGGCTTCCGTTCGGCAATCCAGAAGGGCCAGCACAGAGGACCCATGGGACATGGTTCTAAGTTCCACCGCCATGCAGGTTCTAACGGTACTTCTTCTACGCCCAGCCGCGTATTCCCCGGCAAGGTGATGCCTGGCCATGTGGGAAGCGTTCAGGTAACTGTCAGAAACCTTGAGATTGTGAAGGTTGATCCTGAGAAGAACATCATCCTGGTAAAGGGTGCGGTTCCCGGACCTAAGAAGGGCCTGGTCACGATCAAGGACACAACAAAGGTAGAAGTATAACAGCTGCCCGGATGAAAGGAGGACCATTTAAAAATGGCTAACGTATCAGTTTTCAATATGGAAGGAAAAGAGGTCGGCAAGATCGATCTTTCCGATGCAATCTTTGGCATTGAGCCCAATGAGAACCTGCTTCACCTCGCAGTTGTTCAGCAGCTGGCTAACAACCGTCAGGGAACACAGAAGGCCAAGACACGTTCTGAAGTTTCCGGCAGCACTGCTAAGCCCTGGAGACAGAAGGGAACCGGTCATGCGAGACAGGGATCTACCCGCTCTCCTCAGTGGAGACACGGCGGCGTTGTTTTCGCTCCGGTACCGCGTGACTATTCCTTCAAGCTTAACAAGAAGGAAAAGAGAACTGCTCTGAAGTCTGCTCTGTCGGATCGTCTGGCTGGCGGCAAGCTGATTGTTGTTGATGAGATCAGCTTTGAGGAGCCCAAGACAAAGAATTTTGTAAAGGTTATGGAGAACCTGAAGGCAGCCGGCAAGTCTCTGGTTGTTCTTGCAGCAGATGATGCAAACGTTCTTCGCGCTTCCGGCAATGTTCCGGATGCTAAGACCTCTACTGTAAACACCATCAACGTTTACGATCTGATGAATGCACAGACTGTTATCCTTACAAAGGATGCGGTTGCTAAGATTGAGGAGGTGTACGCATAATGGCAGCACTTGGATATTATGATGTCATCTTAAAGCCGGTTCTTACTGAGAAGAGCATGAACCTTACAGCTGAGAAAAAGTACACATTCTACGTACATCCGGATGCGAACAAGATTCAGATCAAGGATGCGGTAGAGAAGCTTTTCGAAGGCACAAAGGTTGCAAAGGTTAATACCATTACCTGCAGAGCCAAGACCAAGAGAAGAGGAATGACTGTTGGAAAGACAGCAAAGGGCAAGAAGGCTGTTGTTTTCCTGACAGAGGATAGTAAGGACATTGAGCTTTACGCCGGACTTTAATCCGGAATCCGGAAAAGTCCCGGAGCAGATAGGCCATCCCAGGCGTGCATTGCTTCGGGCGCGGTGCAGTTAATAAGAAAGAAGGAGTTATCAAATGGGAATTAGAAAGTATACCGCTTATACCCCGTCCAGACGTAACATGTCCGGCTCCGATTTCGCAGAAGTGACCAAGACTACTCCCGAGAAGAGTCTGATCGTTTCCAAGCGTAAGAATGCCGGCAGAAACAACCAGGGTAAGATCACTGTTCGTCACAGAGGCGGCGGCAACAGACAGAAATACAGAAACGTCGATTTCCGGAGACTTAAGGATGATGTTCCGGCAACTGTTATCGGCATTGAGTACGATCCGAACCGTACGGCTAACATCGCACTGATCTGCTATGCAGATGGCGAGAAGAGCTACATCCTGGCTCCTCAGGGCCTGACCGACGGCATGAAGGTTATGAACGGACCGAAGGCGGAAATCCGCGTCGGCAATTGCCTTCCTCTTTCCGAGATTCCGGTAGGTACTCTGGTACACAACGTTGAGCTTTATGCAGGCAAGGGCGGCCAGATGGCAAGAACCGCCGGTGCATCGGCTCAGCTGATGGCTAAAGAGAATGGATATGCAACACTTCGTCTTCCTTCCGGTGAGATGAGAATGGTTCCGCTGGCTTGCCGCGCTACCATTGGTGTTGTTGGAAATGCAGATCACAACCTGATCCATTACGGTAAGGCTGGACGCATTCGTCACATGGGCATTCGTCCTCATGTCCGCGGTTCTGTTATGAACCCGAACGATCACCCGCACGGTGGTGGTGAAGGTAAGGCACCTGTCGGACGTCCCGGCCCTGTAACCCCTTGGGGCAAGCCTGCTCTTGGTTACAAGACTCGCAAGAAGAAATCTTCTGACAAGCTCATTGTGAGAAGAAGAAACGGAAAGGGACTTAAATAAGGAGGTACGAAATGGCTAGATCACTGAAAAAAGGACCTTTCGCTGATGAAAGCCTTTTGAAGAAGGTAGACGCAATGAACGCATCCGGTGACAAGCAGGTTATCAAGACCTGGTCCCGCCGCTCCACGATTTTCCCGTCCTTCGTTGGACATACCATTGCGGTTCATGACGGCAGAAAGCATGTCCCGGTTTACATCACTGAGGATATGGTTGGTCACAAGCTCGGTGAGTTTGTTCAGACCAGAACCTTCCGCGGTCACAACGGAAACAACAAAGAGTCCAGCTCGGGTAGGTAATCCGCGCACCCGCGCTATATTGAAAGGAGTTCAGATCTATGGCTAACGGACATAGAACACAAGTTAAGAGAGCCAGAAATGCGGTCAAGGATACAAGACCTCATGCAAAGCTCACGAATGCAAGAATTCCGGTTCAGAAGGCCTGCTTCGTAATGGACGCCATCAGAGGTAAGGATGTTACGACAGCAATTGGAATTCTTGAGTATAGCCCGAGATATGCTTCGGGTGTGATCCTGAAGTTACTGAAGTCTGCCATTGCAAATGCAGAGAATAACCTTGGTATGAATGCCGATGATCTCTATATTGCAGAGTGCAATGCTTCCAATGGCCCGATCATGAAGAGAATTCAGCCTCGTGCACAGGGCAGAGCATATCGGATCTTCAAGAGAATGAGCAATCTCTACATCACTCTTGATGAGAAGAAGGCAGAGCAGCCTGCTGATGCAGCAGAGACCAAGTAATTCAGGTGATGGAAAGGAGTCCATATGGGACAGAAAGTTAATCCTCATGGCATGAGAGTCGGCATCATCAAGGACTGGGATTCCAGATGGTATGCTGATGACAAGAACTTTTCTGACATGCTGGTAGAAGATCACAAGATCAGAGAGTTCCTCAAGAAGAAGCTCGAGCAGGCAGGCATCTCCAAGATTGAAATCGAGAGAGCTTCCGGAAGAGTAAAGGTTACTGTATATTCCGCAAAGCCCGGCGTTGTAATCGGTAAGGGCGGTGCTGAGATCGAGAACACCAAGAAGCAGCTGCAGAAGCTGACAGCTGACAAGGTTGTTCTTGAAATTAAGGAAATCAAGAGACCGGACAAGGATGCACAGCTTGTCGCTGAGAACATTGCTCAGCAGCTTGAGAATCGTGTTTCCTTCCGCAGAGCTATGAAGTCCGCTATGAACCGCACCATGAAGTCCGGAGCACTCGGCGTAAAGGCTTCCTGCGGCGGACGTCTCGGCGGTGCTGATATCGCTCGTACAGAGACTTATTCTGACGGAACCATTCCGCTTCAGACTCTGCGTGCAGACATCGATTACGGCTTTGCAGAAGCAGACACCACCTACGGCAAGGTAGGCGTTAAGGTTTGGATCTACAAGGGCGAGATTCTTCCCAAGAAGAAGAATGAGCAGGCAGTCGCTGCCTCTGATGAGTCCAAGGGAGGTGACAACTAATGTTAATGCCGAAGAGAGTTAAGTATCGTGCTGTTTTCCGCGGCGACCGTCGTGGTAAAGCTACCCGCGGCAACAAGCTGGCATACGGTGAGTATGGTCTTGTTGCAACCGAGGCAAAATGGGTTCGTTCCAACCAGATTGAGGCAGCCCGTGTTGCTCTGACACGTTACATCAAGCGTGGCGGTCAGGTTTGGATCAAGATTTTCCCGGACAAGCCTGTTACCGGCAAGCCCCTGGGAGTTCGAATGGGATCCGGAAAGGGTTCTGTTGAGTACTGGGTAGCAGTTGTAAAACCCGGCAGAGTTATGTTTGAAATCTCCGGAGTACCTGAAGAAACTGCAAGAGAGGCTCTTCGTCTTGCTGGAACAAAGCTTCCTGTTAAGACCAAGATCGTTTCCAAGGCAGATCTGGAAGGCGGTGCAGAATGAAGTCTACTGAATACATGAAGGAACTGCAGGACAAGACCATCGACGAGCTCAAGGAAGATCTTGAGAGCGCAAAGAAGGAGCTCTTCAACCTCAGATTCCAGAGCGCAACCAATCAGCTGCAGAACACAGCCAGAATCACAGAGGTTCGCAAGAACATCGCCCGGATTCAGACGGTTATCACTGCAAAGGCTGCTAACTAATCTGTTACCGGAAAGGAGTTAATACCGTGGAAAGAAATCTTAGAAAAGTCCGTATCGGTAAGGTTGTCAGCAACAAGATGGACAAGACAGTCACTGTTGCGATTGAGAACCACGTTAAGCATCCGGTAATCGGAAAGATTGTGAAGAAGACCTATACACTGAAGGCACACGATGAGAACAACGAGTGCGGCATCGGCGACACGGTGAAGGTTATGGAGACCAGACCGCTGTCTAAGACTAAGAGATGGAGAGTGGTTACCATCGTTGAGAAGGCTAGATAATCACTTCTCAATCAAAGGTTGTTCAGAGTCAGAAAGGACGAAGACATGGTTCAGCAGGAAACAAGACTGAAGGTCGCTGATAACACCGGTGCCAGAGAGCTTCTCTGCATCCGTGTGTGCGGCGGATCCACCAGAAGATATGCCAGAATTGGCGATACAATTGTAGCTTCTGTAAAGGAAGCAGCTCCCGGCGGTATGGTAAAGAAGGGCGACGTTGTTAAGGCAGTTGTTGTTCGTACCGTTCGCGAGACACGCAGAAAAGACGGTTCTTACATCCGTTTCGATGAGAACGCAGCGGTTATCATCAAGGATGATCTGACACCTACCGGAACTCGTATTTTCGGACCCGTAGCAAGAGAGCTTCGTGATAAGCAGTTCATGAAGATCCTGTCCCTTGCTCCGGAAGTACTGTAAGGAGGAAAGAAATGGCAGCAAGCAAGATCAAGGTTGGCGATACCGTTAAGGTTATTGCCGGTAAGGACCTCGGCAAAGAGGGAAAGGTTACTGCTGTTGACCGCGAGAACCACAAGGTTGTCGTTGAGGGAGTGAACAAGGTAACCAAGCACAACAAGCCTTCTGTTCAGAATCAGGAAGGTGGTATTGCAGAGAAGGAAGCAGCTCTGGATATCTCCAATGTTATGCTGGTTGTTGACGGAACAGCTACAAGAGTCGGCTTCAAGGTAGTGGATGGCAAGAAGGTTCGCGTTGCCAAGAAGACCCGCAAGGAAATCAAATAAGGAAGAAAGGAGGAGAAACGATGAGCAGCAGACTGAAAGATCTTTACAATACAGAGATCCGTGAGGCAATGGTTAAGAAGTTCGGATACAGCAATCCGATGCAGATCCCGAAGCTTGACAAGATTGTTGTCAATATGGCTGTCGGTGAGGCAAAGGAAAACGAGAAGCTTCTGGAGACCGCTGCAAAGGATCTGGAGACCATTACCGGTCAGCATCCGGTTTACACCAAGGCTAAGAAGTCCATTGCGAACTTCAAGATTCGTGAGGGCATGCCGATTGGCTGCAAGGTTACCCTTCGCGGTGATCAGATGTATGAGTTCCTGGATCGTCTCGTGAACCTGGCACTGCCTCGCGTGCGTGACTTCCGCGGTGTCAATCCCAACTCCTTTGACGGAAGAGGCAATTATGCTCTTGGAATCAAGGAGCAGCTGATCTTCCCTGAAATCGAGTATGATAAGATTGACAAGGTCAGAGGAATGGACATCATCTTCACAACCACGGCGAACACCGATGAGGAGGCCCGTGAGCTGTTGAGACTGTTCAACATGCCTTTTGCAAAGTAATCAAAGGAGATTGACATGGCAAAGACTTCGATGAAGATCAAGCAGCAGAAGGAGCCTAAGTTTTCCACGCGTGCATATACACGCTGCAAAATCTGCGGCCGTCCGCATTCTGTACTGAAGAAGTACGGTATTTGCAGAATCTGCTTCCGTGAGCTCGCATACAAGGGCGAGATCCCGGGTGTTAAGAAAGCTTCCTGGTAATTCTGCCGGGCTGCATGTATAGATCGTTGTTTATACAACACAATCAATGGATATCGCACAGAAAAGGAGAGTTTTATTATGTCTATGAGTGATCCGATCGCTGATATGCTTACGAGAATTCGTAATGCCAACACAGCAAAGCATGACACAGTTGATGTTCCGAACTCCAAGATTAAGATGGCAATTGCCAACATTCTTCTGGACGAGGGCTACATTTCCAGAATTGATCTGGTAGATAACGGCAGCTTCAAGGATATTCGCATTACCCTGAAGTACGGCTCTGACCGCAATGACCGCATTCTTACCGGTCTTCAGAGAATTTCCAAGCCTGGCATGCGTGTTTACGCCGGCAAGGACAATGTTCCGAAGGTTCTGGACGGACTGGGAACGGCAATTCTTTCCACGAACCAGGGCGTAATTACCGACAAGAAGGCTAGAGAGCTTCAGGTCGGCGGTGAGGTTCTGGCATTTATCTGGTAATTTTAATCCGGAAATGATGCAGGCGACGCAATCGAAAGTCTGCAGCAAGAGGACGGCGACATCGGGAAAATGTCTCACGGGATGGGTGAGACTTTCCTGATTTTCGCAAATCAACTGTAAAAGAAACAAAAAGATCGAGAGAAACTAGGAGGAACGGGCATGTCACGTATCGGTTTAATGCCAATCGCTATACCGGCAGGCGTTACTGTTGATGTAGCAGAAAATAACACAGTGACGGTTAAGGGGCCTAAGGGAACACTGGTAAGAACTCTGCCTGCAGAGATGAAGATCGAGCAGGAGAACGGTGAGCTCAAAATCGTAAGACCCAATGATCAGAAGAAAGAAAAGGCACTTCACGGCCTGACCAGAGCACTGGTTAACAACATGGTTGTCGGCGTAACTGATGGCTACACGAAGACACTGGAAATCAATGGTGTTGGCTACAGAGCTCAGAAGAAGGGCAAGGTCCTGGAGCTGCATTTAGGATATTCCCACAATGTCGAGATGGAAGATCCGGAAGGAATCGAGACAGTTGTAGAGGGCAATAAGATCCTCGTTAAGGGTATTGACAAGGAGCTTGTTGGACAGTGGGCAGCTGATATCAGAGAGAAGAGAAAGCCGGAGCCGTATAAGGGCAAGGGTATCAAGTACGATTACGAGACAATTCGTCGTAAGGTCGGCAAGACTGGTAAGAAGTAATCGGATAAGGAGCGTGTACAATGGTTAAGAAGGAAAATAGAAAGTTAATCCGCGAAAAGAAACATCTGAAGGTTCGCAACCGTTTCAGCGGAACCGCTGAGAGACCGCGCCTTTCCGTTTACAGAAGCAACAATCACATCTATGCGCAGGTCATCAACGATGAGACCGGCACAACGATTGCTGCAGCCGGCACAGTTGAGAAGGAAGCAAAGGCTGCCCTTGCTCATACCGATGATATTGCAGCAGCAGAGTATATCGGCGATCTTGTTGCGAAGAGAGCCATCGAGAAGGGCGTATCTAAGGTCGTATTCGACAGAGGCGGCTTTATTTATCAGGGCAAGGTAGCAGCACTTGCAGATGCGGCACGTAAGGCCGGCCTGGAATTCTAAGGGAGGAGAGACTAGATGAAGCGTTCTAATATTGATGCAAGTCAGATTGAGCTCACCGAGAAGGTCGTTACGATCAAGCGTGTCACAAAGGTTGTAAAGGGCGGACGTACGATGAGATTTTCCGCACTTGTTGTAGTTGGTGACAGCAATGGCCACGTAGGTGTTGGCCTTGGCAAGTCTGCAGAGATTCCGGAAGCAATCCGCAAGGGCAAGGAGGATGCCGCAAAGCATCTGATCACGGTTGCTCTGGATGAGGTTGGTTCTATTTCTCATGACTACATTGGTAAGTATGGCTCTGCAGAGGTTCTTCTGAAGAAGAGCCCGGATGGTACCGGTATCATCGCAGGCGGTCCCGCTCGTACAGTTTGCGAGCTGGCAGGAATCAAGAACATCCGTACCAAGTCTCTTGGTTCTAACAACAAGCAGAATGTCGTTCTGGCTACTCTTTCCGGACTTTCCAGCCTGAAGGCTCCGGAAGAGGTTGCTGCAAGACGCGGCAAGTCTGTTGAGGATCTGAAGGGCTGAGCCCTTTGGATCTTCGGTAGAACGAAAGGAGTATAAAATGGCGGATACAAAGAAGCTTAAGATTACACTTGTAAAGTCTACAATTGCTGCAGTTCCGAAGAACAAGGCAATCATCAAGTCCATGGGATTCCACAAACTGAACAGCAGCGTTATCCTTCCGGATAATGATGCAACGAGAGGACAGATCAGATTGATCGCTCCTTATGTCAAGGTTGAGGATGCAGAATAAGGAGGGACTGACAGATGGAATTATCTAATTTAAGACCTGCTGCAGGTTCTACACAGAATAACTTCAGAAGAGGCCGCGGTCATGCTTCCGGAAACGGAAAGACAGCAGGCTTTGGCCATAAGGGACAGAAGGCTCGTTCCGGAAGACCCAGAGCAGGCTTCGAGGGCGGTCAGATGCCCCTGTATCGTCGCATTCCGAAGCGCGGCTTCAACAACTACAATCACAAGAACATTGTGACTGTAAGCCTTGCACGCATCGCTGATTGCTTTGAGGATGGAGCTGAGGTTGATGTACAGGCTCTTCTTGATAAGAAGATTATCAAGAACGTTGGTGACGGCGTGAAGGTTCTCTCCGGCGATAAGGGCGATGCTAAGTTCGAGCTGACCAAGAAGCTCACCATTAAGGCCGATGCATTCAGTGCAGCAGCAAAGGAAAAGATTGAGAACGCAGGCGGAACCTGCGAGGTTAATGCGTAATCATTCCGGCTGTACCTGATTGAAAGGCATGGTAAATTGTTATGTTTGAATCCGTTAAAAACGCATTCAAGGTAAAGGAGATCCGTCACAGGATCTTCTTTACGCTTGTGATGCTGGCGATCATCCGCTTCGGATCTCAGCTTCCAGTGCCTGGTGTGGACAGAACGTATTTCTCCACATGGTTTTCCCAGCATTCCAGCAGCGCGTTCTCGTTGGTAGATGCCTTTACCGGCGGCTCCTTCCTGAACATGTCTGTTCTGGCACTCAACATTACGCCCTATATTACCTCTTCCATTATCATTCAGCTTCTGACCATTGCGATCCCGAAGCTGGAGGAGATACAAAAGGAAGGAGAAGAGGGGCGGAAGATGCTGGTTTCCATTACCCGGTATCTTACGGTTGGTCTTGCGATTTTTGAGAGCGGTGCCATGGCGATCGGCTTCGGCAGGAGAGGTCTTCTGCAGGAGTACAATGCAGTGAACGTCATCATGGTTATGGCAACTCTGACGGCTGGTTCTGCTTTCCTTATGTGGATTGGTGAGCAGATTACGGACAAAGGTGTGGGAAATGGCATTTCCATTGTCCTGACCATTAACATTGTTTCCAGAATGCCTCAGGATATTACCGGACTGTTCACGCAGTTTGTCAGCGGTCAGACCATTGCCAAGGCTATTCTGGCAGCGTGCATCATTGCTGCAATTATAATCGGAATGGTTGTTCTGGTTATTCTTTTGAATGATGCAGAGCGTCGTATTCCGGTTCAATATGCAAGAATGCTGCGCGGCAGGAGCCAGTATGGCTCTTCGACCTCCAGTATTCCGCTGAAGGTGAACACGGCAGGTGTTATGCCGATTATCTTCGCCTCTTCCATTATGGAGTTCCCGGTGATTATTTCATCACTGGCCGGCTACAACGGAACGGGAGTCTGGTCAGAAGTGCTTCGTTATCTGAGCTCTTCCTATTGGTGCAATCCTTCTGCACCGAAGTATTCGATCGGTCTTGTTGTCTATATTGCAATGCTGATCTTTTTCGCTTATTTCTACACCTCGATTACGTTTAATCCGATTGAGGTTGCGGATAATCTGAAGAAGGGCGGTGGTTTTATTCCGGGTATTCGTCCGGGCAAACCCACCAGCGATTATCTGAATAAGCTTCTCAATTACATCATCCTGATTGGTGCAGTTGGACTGACGGTGGTTGGTGTTATTCCGTTTATTTTCCGCGGCGTATTCAATGCGAGCGTGGATTTCGGCGGTACAAGCCTGATCATTGTTGTCAGTGTTATTCTGGAGACCATCAAGCAGATTGAGTCCATGATGATGCAGAGAAACTACACGACATTCCTGTCGAATTAAAATGAAGTGGAATGGATCGGCAGAAGGACCTGCAGAATGGGCCTGACTGCCGATCTTTTGTTGTAGAATCGATAACTGTTCAGCATGCATCATTATAAGCGATGCTGAACAGTTACGGAAAGGAAACCATGAAAATTGTTATGCTGGGAGCGCCTGGTGCCGGAAAAGGTACACAGGCAGCCATGATTTGTGAAAAATACAACATTCCTCATATATCCACCGGTGATATTTTCCGTTCGAACATTAAAAACGGAACCGAGCTTGGAAAGAAGGCAAAGGCGTTTATGGACGAGGGAAAGCTCGTTCCGGATGAGCTTACGATTGAGCTTTTGCTCGATCGTGTAGCGAAGGAAGACTGTGCCGGCGGATATGTTCTGGACGGATTTCCGAGAACCATTCCGCAGGCGGAGGTTCTGACAGAGGCCCTTGCCAAGACGGGAGAGAAGGTTGACTTTGCTATTAATGTTGATGTTCCGGACGAGAACATTGTTCACCGCATGAGCGGACGGCGCAGCTGCCCGAAGTGCGGCGCATCGTACCATATCGAGTATATTCCGCCGAAGGCAGACGGTGTCTGCGATTCCTGCGGGGCAGCACTGATTCAAAGAGAAGACGACAAGCCGGCAACTGTGCAGAATCGTCTTTCGGTGTATCATGAGCAGACGCAGCCGCTGATTGATTATTATGAGAAGGCTGGTGTTCTTAAGACAGTAGATGGAACAAAGGACCGGAAGGATGTCTTTGATGACATTGTCGCCATCCTGGGCTGATTCTTTCCGATGATGAAATCAGAGAGGTAATTATGTCCAAAGCAGATGTTATTGAACTGGAAGGTGTAGTTGTAGAGAAGCTTCCGAATACGATGTTCCGTGTGAAGCTGGAGAACGGTGCGATCATTCTGGCACACATCAGCGGAAAGCTCCGCCAGAATTTTATTCGAATCCTGCCCGGTGACAAGGTAACGCTGGAGATGTCGACATACGATTTGACCAAAGGCCGCATCATCTGGCGCGACAAGTAAGCTGTTACCTGCCGGCTTACGCATGCACCAACGAAAAAAGGTCCCTTTGCCATTGCGCAGAGGGATTTTTTTAATTTCCTCTTGCTTGTGGAAAGAAGCGGCGCTATAATATAACGGCGTTTGAAAGAATCATAGGGTTACTATGCACTTTCGAAAGCCACATCGAGGCTTTTTAAGGAGAGCCAAGATGGGGATGACTGGTTACGTATATTTCATAAGAAAGGAGAACGCATCGTGAAGGTTAGAGCATCGGTGAAGCCCATGTGCGAGAAGTGCAAGGTTGTTAAGCGCAAAGGGGTTATCCGGGTTATCTGCGAGAATCCGAAACACAAACAGAGACAGGGTTGATCAGAGCCATTATGCTTTGATACCGCTGAGTATCTGGTGGCTGACGCTGCCGGATGAAGTGGAAAGGCCGGCATATGCCTGGCTGGGCGTGGAATAGCACCAAGTGTGCTGTGACCTGCATCGCAGAGTGAACATACTAAGCTGTATGGATCATACGCAGGTTCGCCTCCATCAAAACAAATTGCTTCCGCACATGAAAGCTCGGAAGCCGGACAACATGCAGAGCTTTGCATTTTACGTTAATCACGGAGTGAGGAGCTTTGTACACAATTTAAGGAGATTAAAATGGCTCGTATTGCAGGTGTTGATTTACCCAGAGACAAGCGCGTTGAGATCGGCCTGACCGCAATCTACGGAATCGGCCGCACCTCCGCAGACAAGATTCTGAAGGCGACAGGTGTTGATCCTGATACTCGCTGCAGAGATCTGACAGACGACGATGTTAAGAAGCTGGCAGAAGAGATTGCCAACAACTATATGGTAGAGGGTGATCTTCGTCGTGATATCGCGATGAACATCAAGATGCTGACTGAGATCGGTTCTTATCGCGGAACCCGTCACAGAAGAGGACTTCCGGTTCGTGGCCAGCATACGAAGAATAATGCTCGTACCCGCAAGGGCCCTCGCAAGACCATCGCTAACAAGAAACAGTAATTTTGTCGCACTGCGAATGCAGTGCTTACCGCGGCACAGATGTGATCCGGCGGTATGAAGATGAAAGGAAAAGATTATGGCAGCAGCTAAGAAATCTTCCGCTTCCAAGAAGCGCGTAAAGAAGAACGTTGAGCGTGGCCAGGCACATATCCAGGCCTCCTTCAACAACACCATTGTTACTCTGACAGACACACAGGGAAATGCTCTTTCATGGGCATCTGCCGGCGGACTGGGCTTTAAGGGCTCCAGAAAATCCACACCCTATGCTGCTCAGCTTGCAGCAGAGACTGCAACCAAGGCAGCTCTTATTCACGGCCTGAAGGCTGTTGATGTATTTGTAAAGGGACCCGGATCAGGAAGAGAAGCAGCCATCCGCGCACTGAATGCAAATGGTCTGCAGGTTCTGTCCATTACAGATGTTACTCCGGTGCCTCACAACGGATGCCGTCCGCCCAAGCGCAGAAGAGTATAGTTTTTATAGATAATGCAGTGAAGATGCGAATGCTTTATCTTCCTGCAAAGGTAAACTTACGATTTGGATGAAGGCGCCTTCGGGCGTTGTAAACAACAAGCAGCAGTATGCCCAAGGAGGCTTGGCGCCTGCCTGGCCGTCTGCTGACAGAAATGAAAGGAGCCAATCATGGCAGTAGATAAGACACCCGTCCTGAAGAGATGCAGATCTCTTGATATGGATCCCACATACCTTGGTTATGACAAGAAGTCCAAGAGAACCCTTGTTCGCAGAAGCAGAAAGATGTCTGAGTACGGCATGCAGCTTCGCGAGAAGCAGAAGGCAAAGTTCATCTATGGCGTTCTTGAGAAGCCTTTCCGTAACTATTATGAGAAGGCGGATCGTATGAAGGGAATGACCGGCGACAATCTGATGACAATGCTGGAGTCCCGTCTGGACAACGTTGTTTTCCGTATGGGCTTCGCACGCACCAGAAGAGAGGCTCGTCAGGTGGTTGATCACAAGCATGTTCTCGTAAACGGCAAGTGCATCAACATTCCTTCCTACCTTGTAAAGGCCGGCGATGTGGTTGAGATCAAGGAGAGCAACCGCACCATGCAGAGATTCAAGGATATCGCAGAGGTTACTGCGGGAAGACTTACTCCTGAGTGGGTTGACGTTGACAAAGAGAATTTCAAGGGAACCGTAAGCGCACTTCCGAAGAGAGAGCAGATCGATGTTCCGGTAGACGAAATGCAGATCGTCGAGTTGTATTCCAAGTAATTCGTGTAATGCGGATCCTCCGCAGCTGCATTGATATCAATAAGGAGGTATATGCGTGTTTGATTTTGAAAGACCCAGCATTGAAACGACTGAGTTGTCCGATGATAATAAATTCGGCAGATTCGTTGTAGAACCCCTCGAAAGAGGGTATGGTCTTACTCTCGGCAATTCTCTGAGAAGAATCATGCTTTCTTCCCTGCCGGGCGCAGCAGTCAGCCAGATCAAAATCGATGGAGTACAGCATGAGTTCAGCACGATTCCGGGCGTAAAGGAAGATGTCTCGGATATCATCATGAACATTAAGAGCCTTTCCATCAAGAATTCCAGCGAGACAGATGAGCCCAAGACCGCATACATTGAGTATGAGGGAGATGGCATTGTACACGCCAGCGATATTCAGGCAGATCAGGATATTCAGATCATGAACCCTGACCAGGTTATCGCAACCCTCTCCGGAAAGAAAACGAAGCTTTTTATTGAGCTGACGATTACCAAGGGCCGCGGCTATGTCAGCGCAGACAAGAACAAGAGCGAGGATACAAAGATCGGCGTGATTCCGGTGGATGCAATCTATACGCCTGTTCAGAGAGTCAATGTAACAGTAGAGAACACCCGTGTCGGTCAGCAGACAGATTTTGACAAGCTGACACTGGATGTGACGACCAATGGCACACTTGCACCGGATGAGGCTGTGAGCCTTGCGGCGAAGGTCCTTTCGGAGCATTTGTCCGTGTTCATTGATTTGAGCGACAATGCCAAGATCACTGAGGTGATGGCGGAGCCTGTTGATGACAACAAGACAAAGGCACTGGAGATGAGCATCGATGAGCTGGAGCTCTCGGTTCGCTCCTTCAATTGCCTGAAGCGTGCGGGCATCAACACAGTTCAGGAGCTGTGCAGCAAGTCTCCGGATGAAATGATGAAGGTTCGCAATCTGGGAAAGAAGTCCCTGGATGAGGTTCTGGAGAAGCTCAAGGAGTTGGGCCTTAAGCTTAACATGGGCCTGGATGCTGAGCAGTAAAACATCTGTTGAAACCGGCAGATGCCTGAACAGATACAATATATAACAGCAGCGTTCCTGCGGCAGTGAATCCCATGAGGTGTGCTGCGGGTCGGCATAGAATAGCAACGGACAGGTAATTCCACAGGTTCTGTCCGATGCTGCCACAAAAGGAGAATAGTATGGCAGAGTACAGAAAGTTAGGAAAGAAAACAAAGCTGAGAAAGGCACTTCTTCGTTCTCAGGTTACTGCACTTCTTTACAATGGTAAGATCATTACCACGGAAGCTCGTGCAAAGGAAATCCAGAAGCTGGTTGAGCCGATGATCGCTCTGGCTGCCAAGGAGAAGGATAACTTCGAAGAGGTTACTGTAAAGGCAAAGGTTGCCCGCAAGGACAAGGACGGCAAGCGCGTCAAGGAAGTTAAGGACGGCAAGAAGGTTACCGTTTACGATGAAGTTGAGAAGACCGTTACAAAGGATGCTCCTTCCCGCCTTCATGCAAGACGTCAGCTGATGAAGTTCCTGTATCCTGTAACTGAGGTTCCTGCACAGGGCCGCAAGAAGGATGCAAAAGAGGTTGATCTTGTTGACAAGCTCTTCAATGAGTATGGCAAGAAGTATGCTTCCCGTAATGGCGGATATACAAGAATCGTGAAGATTGGCCAGAGAAAGGGCGATGCTGCTCTTATGGTTGTTCTGGAGCTTGTCTAATCGCCGGATACGGTTATTAAAGATGTAAAAGTCCCTCAAACCAAAATGGTTTGGGGGATTTTTGCATTCACTTTTCAGATGATATCTGTTATTCTGCTCTCGATGCTCTGAAAAGAGATCGGAATTTAGGCGAAGGCCGGATGAGAAGATCGGTCATTCAACAATCAATGGTAACTATTCAGCCTCATCTCAAATTTGCTGTCGCAAATTCAAGATGGGGCCGGGAGGCGCGCATGTTTGGAAATGCTGGAACAGCGATGGCTGCTGTCAAACATCTAATTCATGATTATGTAACCAGAGATGAGGAGGGGAATATCAGCGGCACTGTACGTGCAGTGGATGATGTGACGCTGGATGCCGAGCCGGGCCAGTTCATCGCTGTGCTGGGACACAACGGGTCGGGGAAATCCACTCTGGCTAAGCACCTGAATGCGCTCCTTTTCCCGACGGAGGGAGAGGTTGTCATCGACGGCATGAATACAAAGGATGAAGACCATCTGTGGGATATCCGCCAGGAGGCCGGAATGGTCTTTCAGAATCCGGACAACCAGATCATCGGTCAGATTGTAGAAGAAGATGTGGGCTTTGGGCCGGAAAATATGGGAATACCCACCAGTGAAATCTGGCAGAGAGTGGATGAGGCCCTTACTACAGTCGGAATGCAGGCATACCGCAAAAAGTCGCCCAACCGCCTTTCGGGCGGGCAGAAGCAGCGCGTATCCATTGCCGGGGTTATTGCCATGCATCCCAAGTGTATCATCATGGATGAACCAACGGCGATGTTGGATCCGTCGGGGCGTTATGAGGTGATTCGTGCCGCACGTGCTCTGAATAAAGTGGAAGGGATTACCATCATACTGATTACACATTACATGGAGGAGGCGATCTATGCGGACCGTATTTTCGTCATGGACGGTGGTAAGATCGCACTGCAGGGAACGCCGCATGAGGTGTTCGCACAGGTGGATACGATGAAGGCGCTCCATCTGGATGTTCCTGCGGTTACGCTTCTGGCGGATGAGCTGCGAAAGAGCGGTGTGGATATTCCGGCAGGAATTCTGACAAAGGAAGAGCTGGCTGAGGCTCTTGGACTGTAACGGCGGATCGAATGGATTTGTAAAGGGAATTGCTGCTTTGCAGCGCAAATCCGGCACGGGAAATGCTCTATCAGCGTTTCAGAAGAGACGTCGGGAATAAAAGGAGAACGGATGTCACTGAAAATTGATGACATAACATATGTCTATGAAAAGGGAACGGCCATGGAGGTGAATGCGCTGGATCATATCAGCGTAGAAATTCCGGATGGTCAGTTCATAGGTCTGGTTGGTCATACCGGTTCCGGCAAATCCACCTTTGTACAGATGCTCAATGGAATTCTTCTGCCTACCACGGGACATATTTTCTGGGATGGACGAGATATTCAGGAGGAGGGATTTGACCGCAAGGAGCTGCGCTCCCATGTGGGCCTTGTATTTCAATATCCGGAGCACCAGCTGTTCGAAACCGATGTTCTGGCGGATGTTATGTTCGGCCCCAGAAACCTGGGACTTTCTGAGGAAGAATGCCGCGAAAGAGCCACGGAAGCGTTAGAACGTGTGGGGCTTGCAAAGGAGTATTGGAAAATGTCCCCCTTTGATCTGTCCGGCGGTCAGAAGAGGCGAGCGGCCATTGCCGGCGTCCTTGCCATGCATCCGCGGATTCTGGTCCTGGATGAGCCGACGGCCGGCCTTGACCCTAAGGGCCGGGATGAAATTCTGGACATGGTTCGCGATATGAAAAAAACGCTACGTATGACTATTCTGCTGGTGTCGCACAGCATGGATGATGTTGCGGAATATGCGGATCGGATTCTGGTCATGAATGCCGGGAAAATCCTGATGGACGGAGCTCCGCGCGAGGTTTTTGGCCGATACAGGGAGCTGGAGGAGATCGGACTTGCGGCACCGCAGGTGGTCTACATTATGCAGTATCTGCGGGAGAAGGGAATTCCGGTTGATACCAATTGTCTGACGGTTTCTGCAGCAGCGGACGAGCTCATGGCACATCTGGATGACATCAATCGCAAGACCGGCAGGAGCTTCCGATGCATCGGAAGCGGGGCGCAGCGATCGAAGGCAGAAGAGCCGGCAGAGGAGGACCGAAATGTTTAAGGAAATCACCATCGGTCAGTATTATCAGACAGACTCGGTTATTCACCGGCTGGATCCTAGGGTCAAGCTCATCGCAACCTTTGCGTACATCATTTCCCTGTTTATCGTTTCCTCCTGGCTGGGATATCTTACGGCCGCTGCTGCAGTGGCCGTTGTCATCATGCTCTCGCATGTGCCGTTCGGGTATATCATGCGCGGCATGAAGGCGATTGTGTTCCTCCTGCTGATCACGGTGGTGTTCAATCTGTTCCTGACAGAGGGCGAGCCGCTGGTGCATTTCTGGAAGCTCACGATTACCTATGAGGGACTGGATTTTGCATCCAAGATGGCAGTGAGGCTGATATTTCTCATCATCGGCTCCTCGATGATGACGCTGACCACGACGCCGAATCAGCTGACAGATGCGCTGGAGGATGTCCTGGGACCGCTGAAAAAAATACATGTCCCCGTCCATGAAATCTCGATGATGATGTCCATTGCCCTGCGCTTTATTCCGATTCTAATGGAAGAAACGGACAAGATCATGAAAGCCCAGATGGCAAGAGGTGCCGATTTTGAATCCAGAAATCTGAAGAAAAAGATTCAGAGCCTGGTGCCGCTCCTGGTTCCGTTGTTCATATCGGCCTTTCGGCGCGCCAACGACCTGGCAATGGCGATGGAGGCAAGATGCTACCGGGGCGGTGACGGAAGGACGAGGATGAAGCCGCTTTGCTATAAGAGAAGAGATTATGCGGCCTATACCGGGCTTGCTGCCTACATGGCCTTGTGCGTTCTGATACAGGTTCTGGCTGTATAGAAGGGGAAAAGATGAAGCGAATCCTGCTGGTGACAGCGTACGATGGGACAGAGTATTCCGGCTTTGCGGCACAGAAAAACCCGGAGATCCGGACCATTGAGGGGGAAATCTCAAAGGCGCTTATGACCCTGACCGGAGAAAATCCCGAGATCATCGGGGCGAGCAGAACCGACGCCGGTGTACACGCCCTTTGCAACTACGCGGTATTTGACACCTGCTCGCCCATTCCGCCGGAGAATTTTGCAAAGGCTCTCAATGCGAGACTTCCGGAGGACATTCGGATTCAGGCGTCCTGGGAGACGACGCCGGATTTCCATCCCCGGCGCATGAAGAGCGTGAAGACCTATGAATACCGCATTCATTGTTCGAGGATTCCGGATCCGGTGAAGGCACGCTATGCCTGCAGCTGTTATTGGAATCTGGATGTTGCTGCCATGCAGAAGGCAGCAGAGTATCTGGTGGGCGAGCATGATTTTGCGAGCTTTGCGAATCCTGCCAGACAGACAGCGACATCTGTGCGTGAAATCACCGAGCTGGTGATCGAACGGACCTGGTGTCATGTGCCGGATATTCTGCAGAATATGCCGAAGAAGCCAGGAGAAGAGACAATGCCGGGAGCAGAGGCGATGCCTGCGGCTGAAGATGCGGGCAGAAGGCGGGAGACGCTCTCCGTAACCGAGGCCTGTGATATTGTCATTCGCGTGTCCGGAAAGGGCTTTTTGTACAATATGGTGCGAATCATCGCGGGGACCCTGATCCGGGTCGGGCGAGGCCTTATTTTGCCGGAGGATATACCGGAAATTCTGGAGGCCCAAAACAGGCAGGCGGCCGGAGAAACGGCGCCTGCCTGCGGACTGCATCTGGTCAATTATCGTTTTGCTGCTATTCCCCCAGCTTGACCACTAAAACTCCGTAGATGTTCTGTACGGAGCCTGCGGCAGGGAAGGAGGGCATGGCGGCTACCTCGGGAAGAGCGGCGATGGTAGCTTCGGTATCGCCGGATGCAAAGGATATCTGCACCCGCAGGTAGTTTGTATAGAACTTAATCCAGGAAACCCTGGAAAAAGAAAGATCATGCGACCAGTTCCCGTACTGCGCATAGCTGTTGGCCTTGTCATAGAGCGCAGCGGTGTAGAAGGTCTTCGAGGAATGGGGGGAATCGGTGATCAGAATCTGACCGTTTGTGTAATCATAGCCCAGGCGGCTTGCTTCGGCCAGTATTTCCTCGGCGAGGGTCTGCGTTGCCCGACGGCCGACCAGCATCGCATATTCATCCGTAGCACACTGCAGGAGGCTTCCAAAGCATAGGAAAGCGGCAGCGATAAGGCAGATGCAGGTAAGCTTTGTATCGGAGCTGCCCTGTGCGGAAATCGAAGATGCGTCCACAGAGGGAGTATGGCAGGCAGAGTCCGGGACTCTGTCTGCTTTTTGTTTGGTCCAAAGCGGATCGGCCATGCACAACAAAAGAGGAAGAACACAGCCCATGGGGATCATCATCTGCATATGGGTTTCCGTATCCGGTGCCACAAAGTAAAAGCAATTGGCAGCCACCGGGAAAAGCAGTATGCCAAGGACGAGGAAAAGCGCCCGGGGAATCGACCTTTTAGCGGTCCGCAGAATGCCGCAGACGCCGGGTAACAGAATCGGAAGATAAAAAAGCGGAAACCAGACATGCCCGATCAGCCGGTTGGAGCGAAAGGTTCCATCCAGCAGGTAATGAGCAGCGGTCCGGTAACAATGGACAAACGCAGACGGAAGTGCGCTCATCAGGTAGGAAGCAGACAGATTGGAAAAGCCCTGATAGTCGCTGAGCTCCGTTCCGGTCAGATGCAGGGATGCCTTTAGGAGCAGCATATACAGGATGCCGCCGACTAGTACCGCAGCGATCATGCGCAGGGCAAAGGACAGCTGGCTGCGGACGCTTTTACCGAGCAGAATGCCGTAAAGAAGGACAGACAGCGCAAGAAGCGCGGTCACGCCGATGCTGGCCTGGTAGCAGCCCATCATGAAGGCAATGCATAGGGAAGAGCACCCGATGCGAAGCGGCAGGGGGAGCGCTCCTTCCCAGGTGATCAGGGCAACGGCGAGGATAGAGAGCAAAAAAGAGACGCCGTAGGTTATAGCCATGAAGCTGAAGGAAAGCTGGCAGGTAACGCCCACACCGGAAAGAAACCAGATACCGGCCAGAAGCGTCAAAGGAGAACGCGACAGCGATAAAACGTTTGAAGCAAGGAGAAGACCTGCGGCAAAAAGCACCAGCGCAGCCAGCGTCTGAAACGGATCCAGAGAGATGCCAAAGCGAAGACGGTCGAGAATAATCCAGAACCATCTTCCGGTGGACAGCTCCCAGCTGCCGGCAAGGTAATCGTCCTGATTCCACAGCCCGTCCAGATGATTGGTGAGGCGCTGCGTAATAAGAGGAAGATTGATCAGGACGCCGGTGATAAACAGAATCAGAAACGTTCGCCGGGCGTCCTTTGAGGCGAAACGTTTGGTGGCATTGGATACAACAGAATACATAATGTTAAGAAGATACTCCTTATTCTCTTATTGGGTAACTGGCTATTATGATAGTTGAAAATGAGCGTGAATAGCAATGTCAAGGTAGAGTTTTTGAAAGATTTTAATGTCTGAAAACTAAACCATTTTGCATAAAGTTTAGAAAAAAGACATTGTTTCAGCCTTGCCAAGCCTATTTTTTTGCGATATATTCGGAAACGCAGTCTGCAAGGTATGCGGTCAGGCTGCGGGATTTAGCACGTAACCGGCTTTTCCTATGGAGAGTTCGAGTCTTAACGGACAGGTGCTAAACAAAGTATACAACTAGGAGAATATGACAGAATGTCGCAGAATCTGGTTATCGTGGAGTCACCTGCAAAGGTGAAAACCATTAAAAAATTTTTAGGGAAAAAGTACGACGTAGCAGCCAGTCAGGGACATGTAAGAGATCTTCCCAGAAGTCAGATGGGAATTGATGTCGAGCATGATTTTGAACCCAAATACATTACCATCCGCGGGAAGGGCGATCTCCTGGCGGACCTGCGCAAACGGGTAAAAAAGGCGGATAAGGTCTATCTGGCAACGGACCCGGACCGCGAGGGAGAGGCGATTTCCTGGCATTTGATGGCTGCTCTTCACCTGGAGGACAAGAAGGTCGCGCGCATCACCTTCAATGAGATTACCAAGAGCGCGGTGACGGATTCCTTTCACTATCCGCGTGAAATTGACATGAATCTTGTGGATGCGCAGCAGGCGCGCCGCGTGCTGGATCGCATCGTGGGTTATAAGATTTCTCCGCTTTTGTGGATTAAGGTAAAGCGGGGCCTTTCTGCAGGCCGTGTGCAGTCGGTGGCACTGCGCATGATCGGTGACCGCGAGGAGGAGATTTCTTCATTTATCCCGGAGGAGTACTGGACGCTGGATGCGGAGTTTGCCGTGAAGGGGGAGAAGAAGCCTCTGACCGCGCATTATTACGGACCGGCCGGCGGCAAAAAGGCAGAGCTGTCGGACGGGATGCAGACGAAGGCATTGAAGGACAAGCTGGAGAAGGCCTCCTACGGGATCACAGAAATCAAAACAACAAAAAGAGAGAGAAAGGCACCACTCCCTTTTACAACGTCTACACTGCAGCAGGAGGCTTCCAAGGCACTGAATTTCTCGACGCAGAAGACCATGCGCATCGCGCAGCAGCTGTATGAGGGCGTTGAGATTAAGGGCAGCGGATCGGTCGGTATCATCACATACCTTCGTACAGATTCCACCCGTATTTCGGATGAAGCGATGGCTTCCTCGGCAGAATATATCCGCAGCGTATACGGGGAGGAATTCCTTGCCGCTGAAGAACAGAAAAAGGCAGCAGGCAAAATACAAGATGCGCACGAAGCCATTCGCCCGACGGACATTACCCGCACGCCTGCCAGCATCAAGGATTCACTGACAAGAGAGCAGCTTCGGCTGTATCAGCTGATCTGGAACCGCTTTGTGGCGAGCCGGATGGCATCTGCCAGCATCGAGCAGACCCGTGTGACCATTACGGCAGAGGCTGACGGCGAGCAGCATCTGTTTACGATGCCGTTTTCCCGCATCGCCTTCGAAGGCTTTTTAAAGGTTTATAAGCCGGCAGACGACAGTAAAACCGAAGGGGCCCTGATGAAGGGACTGGACGAGTCGTCGGAGCTGACATTAACAACGCTGGATGCCCAGCAGCATTTTACGCAGCCGGTGCCCCACTATACCGAGGCTTCCCTGGTTCATGCACTGGAGGAGCAGGGCATAGGACGCCCTTCCACCTATGCGCCGACCATCACGACCATCCTTGCAAGGCGTTACGTCACGAAGGAGAACAAGAATCTTTATATGACGGAGCTGGGAGAGACCGTCAACAATATTATGAAGACGTCCTTTCCTGAAATCGTAGACCCGGCTTTTACGGCAAATCTGGAATCTCTTCTGGACGGAGTCGCGGATGGAACGGTAAAATGGAAGACAATCATTGAAAATTTCTATCCGGATCTGGATGCCGCTGTGCAGAAGGCCAATGAAGAGCTGGAGAAGGTTGAAATCAAGGACGAGGAGTCGGATGAGGTCTGCGAGAAATGCGGGCGCAGAATGGTTATCAAATACGGACCGCACGGACGTTTTCTGGCATGCCCCGGCTTTCCGGAGTGCCGCAATACCAAGCCGTATTTTGAAAAAATCGGCGTGAGTTGCCCCAAGTGCGGCAAGGACATCGTCATTAAAATGACCAAGAAGGGAAGACGCTATTACGGCTGCCTTGGAAATCCGGATTGTGATTTTATGACATGGAATCGCCCGTCGAAGGAAAAGTGCCCGCAGTGCGGCGGACTTCTCCTGGAACGAGGAAATAAACTGGTCTGCGGCAACGAAGGCTGCGGATATGTGACAGAAAAAAAGGCGGATGCACAGGAAAGCTGAGCAGGACATTAGCGATGGGAGAGACAACATGAGCAAGGGAATGAATAACGTACAGCTTCTGGATAAGACCAGAAAAATCGAGCGGCTTCTTCATAACAACAGCACCGGGAAGGTTGTCTTCAATGACATCTGTGCGGTGATGAGCGAGATTATGGAGAGCAATGTACTGGTGCTTTCGCACAAGGGAAAGATCATCGGTGTCTCGGAGAGAGAGGACATCTCCACCATCGGAACGCT
>CAVBQH010000039.1:0-14093 GCA_963597485.1 Acutalibacteraceae bacterium | reverse complement strand
ACCGTCCGGCTTATAAATATCACAGAACATGCGGCATACTCCGCCGTCAAGAGGTCTCCACGGAACGATGGAAATCGTCGTCGGATCCGGACGGAGGAACAAATCCGAACGAAGCTCCTCTCCAAAGCCGGCAATGGCAGAGCCGTCAATTGAGATGCCCTCTTCGAACGCCCTGCGCAGCTCCTGCGGCATAATGGCAATATTCTTCTGCTCTCCGAAAACATCGAAAAACGCCAGTCGAATGAATTTTACATTCTCCTCTTCGATGAATTCCAGTACTTCCTCATAGGTCTGCATGTAGAAACTACCCCTTTCGATCTTTCTGCAGCAGCCTTTTATCTGGCTGCCGCATAGTCTCCTGCCGCCTTCACAAGTCCGGCGAACAGAGGATGTGCGTGATTCGGACGGGATTTAAACTCCGGATGCGCCTGCGTAGCCATATAGTAAGGATGATCCTTCAGTTCGATCATCTCTACGATGTGACCATCCGGGCTGATTCCCGAAAGCTCCATTCCATTCTTCTCATAGATATCACGGTATTCGTTGTTTACTTCATAGCGATGGCGGTGACGCTCGAAAATCTGCTCCGATCCATACAGTCGGAAGGCCTTGCTGTCCTTTTTCAAAATACAAGGATATGCCCCCAGGCGCATGGTTCCGCCAAGGTCTGTTACGTCTTTTTGCTCCGGCATCAGGTCGATCACCGGGTGTGTGGTATCCGGTGCCAGTTCCGAGCTGTTGGCATCCGCATAACCGATGACGTTTCTGGCAAATTCGATCATTGCCATCTGCATGCCAAGGCAGATCCCAAGATACGGAATCTTTCTGGTTCTTGCATACTCCGCAGCCATAATCATGCCTTCTGTTCCGCGATTGCCAAAGCCTCCCGGGATGATCATTCCGTCAATGCCGTCCAGCATTGCCTCGGCGCCTTCCTTTTCCAGCTCCTCCGAATCCACCCAGCGAATGGTAACATCTGTGCGGTTCTCAATGCCGCCGTGATGCAGCGCTTCCACTACAGAAAGGTATGCATCGTGCAGCTGCGTATACTTGCCGACCAGAGCGATCTCCGCCTTCTTGTCCGGG
This sequence comes from Acutalibacteraceae bacterium, assembly GCA_963597485.1. Classification (GTDB taxonomy): domain Bacteria; phylum Bacillota; class Clostridia; order Lachnospirales; family Lachnospiraceae; genus CAG-791. Next base: position 13,007 of record CAVBQH010000039.1, on the reverse strand, counting down.
TGCTGAAGGCGTCCTACCATATCCTTCCATTCGGTCAGATCCGGCTCCGGGCAGGGAAGATTAAGGCAATCACAGACCGCCTGGGCCAGCTTCTCATCCTCCATCATCAGCGGAACCTCATAGATGCTGCTGGCATTGAGATTCTGGAGCACGTGGCTGCCCGGCACATTGCAGAACAATGCAATTTTATCCTTCAGGTATTTAGGCATTTCCATCTCTGAGCGGCAGACAATCACATCTGCACGAATGCCCATCTGCTGCAGTGCCTTCACGCTCATCTGTGTGGGCTTGGTCTTCATCTCCGCCGAGCCGAACAGATACGGCACCAGCGTGACATGGATCATGCAGGTATTGTATGCACCCTGCTCCTGCTGGAACTGGCGAATGGCCTCAAAAAACGCCTGCGACTCAATATCTCCGACGGTGCCGCCGACCTCAATGATCGCCACCGTCACATCGTCCGGACAAATCTGTTCAGGGGATACACTGCCCTCACAGGCTGCCGTCTTCTCCGCCTGCTGCGTATAAAAGCGGGATTTAATCTCATTGGTGATGTGCGGAATGACCTGAACCGTGCCTCCGCCGTAATCTCCGTGACGCTCCTTGTTGATAACAGACCAGTAGACCTTTCCCGATGTCACATTGGAATTGCGATTGAGGCTCTCATCAATGAAGCGCTCATAATGTCCAAGGTCCAGGTCTGTCTCTGTACCATCATCCGTAACGAACACCTCACCGTGCTGAATCGGGTTCATGGTCCCGGGATCCACATTCAGATAGGGATCGAATTTCTGCATGGTAACATGGTATCCGCGCGCCTTCAGAAGTCGTCCCAGCGAAGCCGCCGTAATGCCCTTTCCAAGGCCGGAGACCACGCCTCCGCTGACAAATACATACTTAATCATATTCTCTCCTCTCTATAAAAAGAGTGACAACGGCCCCCGAAACGAACGCATTCGTTTCTGCTGACGCCATTGTCACCTCATCATTTCATGCTGTCAGGGCCAAACACCCTTCCTATCCGACGGATACCGCATTGCTTGTATTCAACTGTCTTTCATACAGACAGGCCAACCACAGACGGGGTCAAATACCATCAAAGACCTAGAAAGATTACACCAGAGGCGCACAACTTGTAAAGAGCTTCTTATGATAACCGTCCGTATGCACAGCGCTCCGGTTCCTCGCCCCCGCCTGCAAAAGGCGGATCACTCTCAGCCGGCCAGCTCCGGACGCTTCCCGGTATACAGCTGATAATACCGGCCCTTCTGCTCCAGCAGCTCCTCGTGGTTTCCACGCTCCACAATGCGTCCCTGCTCCAGAACCAGAATCAGATCTGCGTTTCGAATGGTAGAGAGTCTATGCGCAATGACAAAGGTTGTTCTGCCGCTCATCAGACGGTCCATACCATCCTGCACGATTTTCTCGGTTCTGGTGTCAATGGAGCTGGTCGCCTCATCCAGGATCAGTACCGGCGGGTCTGCAATGGCTGCTCTTGCAATGGCAAGGAGCTGGCGCTGACCCTGCGAAAGGTTCGCGCCGTCTCCGTGGAGCATTGTATCATACCCCTGCGGCAGACGCCGTATGAAGCCGTCCGCATTGGCAAGCCTGGCCGCTGCCTCCACCTCCGCATCCGAAGCATCCAGTCTTCCGTAGCGGATGTTCTCCCGCACCGTTCCCGTGAACAGATGCGTATCCTGCAGCACCATTCCAAGAGACCTTCGCAGATCCTTCTTGGAAATCTTATTGATGTTGATGTGATCATACCGGATCTTGCCGTCCTGAATATCGTAAAACCGGTTGATCAGATTTGTAATCGTAGTCTTTCCGGCGCCGGTGGAGCCCACCAGTGCAACCTTCTGTCCGGGCTCTGCGTGAAGCACAATGTCATGCAGGACCATTTTCTCATCGGTGTATCCAAAGTCCACACCGCCGAAGGTAACATCCCCCTGCAGCGGAACATAGGTAACCGATCCGTCCGCCTGGTGAATGTGCTTCCAGGCCCACTGTCCGGTTCTCTTTTCGCTTTCCGTAATGTTGTACAGGCTCGCCAGTGCCTTCTCCGCGGCTGCCGAAGCGCCATCGCGGTCCGCCGTATTCTCATCCACAAGGGCTGCCACCGAAGCGGCATCTGCAGACGCATCCTGCGCAGTACCATTCCCATTTGCAGACTGGGCGTCTGCATCCTGTTTTTTCTCAATGGTAGCATTTACAAGTGTAACATAGCCCTCATCCACCTCCGGCTTTTCATCCAGCAGAGCAAAAATACGATCCGCGCCGGCCAGGGCCGAAATGATGGAGTTAAACTGCATCGTCACCTGGTTGATCGGCATGTTGAAGCTCTTGTTAAAGGTCAGGAAGGAGGCCAGTGCGCCCACAGTAAAGCCTGCGTACTGGTTGATGGCAAGTGCACAGCCGACAACCGCACAGATCACATAGGAGGCGTTGCCCAGCTGCGTGCTGATGGGACCCATAATTCCGGAGTAAGCTTCTGCCTTGTAGGAAACCTCGAACAGGGCCTCGTTGACCTCATCAAACTTCTTAATGCTCTCTTCTTCGTGACAGAACACCTTCACGACCTTCTGTCCCGTCATGGTCTCCTCGATGAATCCGTTCAATGCGCCGAGGCCCTTTTGCCTTGCCGCAAAGTTTTTGCCGGAAATTCTGGTGGCAAAGGAAGACAGCACCAGCATGATCACCACCATAACGCAGGTGAGCACCGTCAGCGGCACGCTGAGCACCACCATCATGGCGAACACCGACACAATGGTAATGGCGCTGTTCATCAGCTGCGGAATGCTCTGACTGATCATCTGACGCAGGGTATCAATATCATTTGTGTAGATGGACATGATGTCGCCGTGCGCATGGGTATCAAAATATTTGATCGGCAGGGTTTCCATATGCTCGAAGAGCTGCTCGCGGAGCTTTTCCAGTGTGCCCTGCGTCACATAGACCATCAGCCTTGCCTGTACAAGCGCTGCCAGAACACCCAGCCCGTAAAAGCATGCAACGCGCAGGATCGCACCGGCCAGCGGCCCGTAATCCGGATCCGTCTGTCCCAGCATCGGCGTGATATAGGAATCAATCAGTGTCTTTGTAAACATGGTTCCCTGCACGCTCGAAAGCACCGTCGTCACAATGCAGATCATCACCACGATCATATGAATTCCGTAGTTGCGGAACAAAATTCCCATAAGGCGGCCCAGAATCTTTCCGGGGTTCTTCACCTTTTCCCTGGGCATGCCTCTTTTGCGGCCGTTTCCCGGCCCGTTCACCGTTTTTACTCTTTCTTCAGCCATAGTACTGTATATCCTCCGTGATCAGTTCTTCGGATCAAAATCCGCATCTGCCGCCGCACCGTTCTGTGACTCATACACCTCGCGGTAAATGTCATTGCCTGCCAGAAGCTCTTCATGCGTGCCAAAGCCGTTGATCGTTCCATTGTCCATGACAATGATGCGGTCGCAATCCTGCACAGAGGAAATCCGCTGGGCAATCACGAGCTTTGTAGTCTGCGGCATAAACTGCAGAAGTCCCTGGCGGATTTTGCGATCGGTTGCAGTATCCACCGCGCTGGTGGAATCGTCAAAGATCAGGATCTTCGGATTCTTCAGCAGGGCTCTTGCGATGCACAGGCGCTGCTTCTGTCCGCCGGATACATTGGCGCCGCCCTGTTCAATATACGTGTCATACCCGTCCGGGAAGCGGTCAATGAACTCATCGGCACAGGCAATCTCACAGGCCTTTTGGCACTGCTCTCTGGTTGCATTCTTATCGCCCCAGCGAAGGTTGTCCAGAATGGTTCCGGAGAACAAGACGTTTTTCTGAAGAACCACGGACACCTGATTTCGAAGCACCTCCATGTCGTAATCCCGTACGTCCACACCGCCGACGAGGATCCGTCCGCCCGATACGTCATACAGTCGGCTGATCAGGTTCACAAGGCTGGACTTGGCCGAGCCCGTTCCGCCAATGATACCGATGCTCTCGCCGGCCCGGATGGAGAGATTAATATTTTTCAGAACCGGCTCCTCCGAATTCTCGTTGTAGGAAAAGCTTACCTGATCGAAAACAATGCTTCCGTCCTTCACCTCAGTAACCGGATTCTCCGGGTTGTGAAGTGTTGCATCTTCCTTGATAACCTCTGCGATACGACGGCAGCTGGCCTCGGACATCGTCATCATAACGAAGATCATAGCGAGGAACATCAGACTGTTGAGAATGTTCATGCAATAGGTCAGAAGGCTCATCAGCTGGCCGGTGGTAAGCGTCTGTGCGATTACCATGTGACCGCCAACCCAGCTGATCAGAAGAATGCACAGATATACCATGGCACTCATCAGCGGTGCATTCCAGGAAATACGAAGCTCCGCTTTTACGAACATCAGATAGATATTGGCTGCCGCCTTCTGGAAGCGGTTGATTTCATAATCCTCCCGGACATACGCCTTGACCACGCGGATGGCCGATACATTTTCCTGTACACTTTCGTTGAGGTCATCGTAGCGCTCGAACACCTTCTGGAAATAGGCCGTTGCACTGCGCATGATCAAAAACAGCAAAAAGCCCAGCACCACGACCGCAATCAGGTAAATGCTTGCAAGCTTTGGACTCACAATAAAGGACATGACCATCGCCACAATCATCATTGAGGGTGCCCGCATAGCCATTCGAATCAGCATCTGAAAGGCATTCTGCACGTTGGTAACATCCGTCGTCAGACGTGTCACCAGACTGGATGGACTGAACCGGTCAATATTGGCAAAGGAGAACTTCTGAATATTGTCAAACATGGCCTTCCGCAGATTTTTGGCAAAGCCTGCACCGGCATAGGACCCGGTGAAGGCGCCTGCAATGCCGCAGACAAGGCCGAACAACGCGACCACAATCATGATGATGCCCACGCGTCCGACATAGGACATGTCTCCGGCAGAGACACCGTCATCCACCAGGCTTCCCATCAGGATCGGGATCACCATTTCCGCCACAACCTCCCCCAGCATACAGACAGGGGTTACCATGGCAGCCCACTTGTATTTGCCAATGTAGGCCGCCAGCGTCTTCACAACGCCGGTTTTTCTTTTTAACGATTTTCGATTCATACAACACTGTTTCCTTTCTTTATATGCTGTTCAGCACCTGCCATATTTCAACGTGAATTGACTGCTTGCAGGCAAATTCACGATTGAAATTGGCAGGCGGCCAAGGCGCGAAGCGCCTCTGGCCAGCCACATCGAGGATTTGCGAATGCAAATTCGAGATGGGTGCTGAATAATTACCTTTATATACCCATATAGAAAAGCTCTATCCGCTCTTTATGGATTGTCGATAAGGCAGGAAGTGTCCCTTTTCGGTATTACTTCCAGAACGCTTCATCCTGCATATTGCCGTACACCATCGTCAAAAGCCGGTTCAGCTCTGCCTTTTCCTCCTCACTCATCCCCCGCGTGATTAGCTGATCGTTGCGTTCCCTGCGGAATTTGGTCTGCAGCATAACCTCATGCGCCTTCTGCGTCATCTCGATGTAGCGGTTTCTCCGGTTCTCCGGATCCACGCGGCGCTGCAGCATTTCCTTTTCTTCCAGCCGGTTGATCAGCCCGATCATCGTAGGGTGCGACACCTCAATCGCCGTGCACAGCTCCTGCTGATTGACCGAATGATCCTGATTTTTCTCCAGATAGAACAGCACCTCCATCTGGGAGAAGGTCAGATCATTTAATTTCATATCTTCATTCATTCTCGCCTTGAACATCTCATGAATCCGCTTGAGCTTATAACCAAGCGGTGCGCGTTCAAAGCTTCGTCCGCATAAATCCTCCACAAAATTTTCCTTTCCCTCTTGTATTTTCCGGGTCTGCAGGTTCAATGTTGTCTGTTCAGCGCCTGTCACATTTCAGCGTAAACAACGCAAAAACGTAGCACGCTACATGCCAACATGTAGTATGCTACGTTTTCCATTTAATAATGTCAATATCAGAATGTGTGAAAGATTCGTGAACTGTGGCGTCCCCGAACCTGGACATCCATCCGCCACCCCGTCGCTGACGGGCGTCAAATATCCGGCTATCCTCGGTCGTTAGAAGGTCACTCCCAGGAACGTGAGCACCAAGCCCCAGAACACGCCTGCCGCATACAAAATTCCCGTGATCTTGACATTCTCCTTCAGATGATGGGAATTGGTTCGAAACAGCACCAAAAGTCCCACGCCGGAGCTCACCAGCAAGCCTCCCAGCATCTGTCCCGCCTCAATCAAACCGTCCAGATACAGCTGCGTCAGCATGACGGAGGATGCACAGTTGGGAATCAGCCCGACGAGACTGGAAAGAAATACGCCTGCTGCTGGATGTCCTGTCAGAAGATCCCGAACCACGTCCTCGCCAAAGCCTTCCACCACCAGCGTAAGAACCAGCGTGATCAGAAAGACAAACACAGTGATGTGCAGCGTATGCACCAGCGCCGATCTCAAAACGCTCCCTTCCTCTTCCTCACAGCCGCAGTGCTCCTGCTCGCAAAGATCATGGATGTGCTTTTCCTGTGCATGCTGATGATGTCTGTGATGGAAATCCCGCAGGAGAAGATCGATGACCAAGCCGGTCAAAAGTGCCAGAAGTGCCTTTACCGCAAGGATTTTCACCATTCGCAGCACCGGCACCTGCGCGGAAATCAGAAGCGGGAGCATCTCATCCGAGGTAGAAAGGAAAACCGCCAGAAGCGTCCCCAAAGAGATCAATCCGCCGGCATACAGGCTTGCTGCAGCAGCCGAAAAACCGCACTGCGGAACGATACCAACGACAGCACCGAACACCGGTCCGAAGCGTCCCACATTTTCCTTGCGGATCAGCTCCTGGGATTTCTCCTCGGTACGGCGTTCCAGTGCCTCCATAACAAGGTAGGTAACGAACAGAAACGGAACCAGCTTGATGGTATCCATTCCGGCATCCAGAAGACTGTCCATGATTACATCTGCCAAATTCATATAACTCCTTTACTGTCTGTTACTTGCATATTTCGTAACTATTCAGAGCCCATTCGCAAAGTCGCTGCTGCAAAGCCTCTCTTTTGCTCATGTGGCGTTCTCGCCAAATAACTGCTCCGCGTCCTGCCGAACCTGCGGGAAGGGCTTCACCGGCTGCAGACCGCCCGGCCCCTGCGGGTGGTTTCCGATCAGACGCTCCATCCAGACCATGTCATACCAGCGGTCAAATTTATAGGCGCATTTTTCGAAGCGCCCCACCATGCGGTAGCCAAGGTGCTGATGGAATTCGCTGCTGCCTGCTGTCAGAAACGGATCCTCTCCTCTCGGCGCAGCAATGCACGCCTCCGCATTGCGGATCCCCTGCAGCAAAAGCACCTTCTCCAGGGCCGCATAGAGGCGTCTCCCGCTCCCGCCGCGGCGTTCTTCACTATCTACATAGATGGAGGTTTCCACCGCCCAGTCATAGGCCGCCCGTTCCTTAAAGGCGCCGGCATACACGTAGCCGATTATCCGCCCGGCCTCGTTCTCCTCCACAAGGTAGGGATATCTCTCCAGAGTATGTCGGATCCGGCTTCGGAATTCTTCCAGCGTAGGAACCTCATACTCAAAGGTAATTGCGGTATTCTCTACATAGTATGCATAGATCTCAAGAAGGCGCTCTGCGTCTTCCTCACGGGCAATTCGAATCATCGTTTTCTCCTTCATAACCACTCATGGCCGTTTAAAATCTGCAGGTCCATGAACAAAGAAAGTCCCGGCAAAGCCGCCTCCTGAAGGTGTCTTTGTCAGGACTCTCAATCATTATCTGTGCTTATTTCCGAAGCGGACTCTCCCGGTAAATGATGTCGTCTCTTGCCGGTCCGTTGGATACCATGGTAATGGGATATCCAATCTGCTGCTCGATGAAGTTCACATAGTCTCTGGCTTCCTTGGGCAGCTCCTCAAAGCTGCGAATGCCGCGAATGTCGCACTTCCAGCCGGGCATCATCCTGTACACCGGCTTGCAGCGGGCAAGATCCCTGGTAACCGGGAACTCCGTAATCTCTTCGCCGTCCAGCTCATAGGCTACACACACCGGAATCTCATCCAGATAGCCAAGGTCATCCAGAACTGTAAACGCGACATCTGTACAGCCCTGCAGGCGGCAGCCGTATTTGGATGCAACGCAGTCATACCAGCCGACTCTTCTGGGGCGTCCTGTCGTGGCGCCGTATTCTCCGCCGTCACCGCCGTGATTGCGCAGCGTGACTGCTTCGTCGCCGAACACCTCCGATACAAATTCTCCCGCACCGACTGCGGACGAATACGCCTTGGAAACCACCACAATCTGCTTAATCTCATACGGCGGAATTCCCGCACCTACCGCACCGTATCCCGCCAGCGGAGAGGATGATGTAACCATCGGATAAATGCCGTGATCCGGATCCTTCATGGTTCCGAGCTGTCCCTCCAGAAGAACGGTCTTTCCTTCCTTCAACGCTCCGTCCAGGTACAATGCCACATTGCCAAGGTAAGGCTTCACCTGATCTCTGTGCTCCTTGATCCAGTTTAGCAGGCCTTCCTGATCCAGCGGATCGGCATGATACAGATTCACTAAAAGCGCATCCTTAATCTGGGCAATCCGTGCGATCTTTTCCTTCAGCACATCGTCTTCCTGGAAAAACTCATTGATCTGCCAGCCAATCTTGGAAAACTTGTCCGAATAGAACGGCGCAATGCCGGATTTTGTAGAGCCAAAGCTCTTTCCGGCCAGTCTTGCCTCCTCCAGTGTATCAAACTGGATGTGATACGGCATCAAAACCTGAACACGATCGGAAACCATCAGGTGAGGCGCCGGAACGCCCTTGGATTCAATGTCTGCAAGCTCATTTGTAAACTTATCGATATCAAATGCAACGCCGTTACCGATGATGTTCATAATGTTCTGATGGAACACACCGGAGGGCATCAGATGCAGTGCAAACTTGCCATACTCGTTGACAATGGTATGACCTGCATTTGCTCCGCCCTGAAAGCGAATAACAACATCCGCAGAATCTGCCAGTGTATCGGTGATCTTGCCCTTTCCTTCGTCGCCCCAATTGGCGCCAACGACTGCCTTGACCATAGCTACCTCCTTGAATCCGCTGCAGCAGGGCTTCACCCCTTGCAGCATATCAACTGCCTGCTAAACCTGTCGTAGTATACCGCATTCGAGAGGCTGTGTAAAACTTCCGTTACACAGTAATCTCCGCGGTAACGCCCAGTTCGTCCTTGTTCGCATCCAGAATCGGCTGAATTACCTCGGAAAGATATTTTTCCACCTGGTGCGGTGCACAGCCAACGTATTTGTGCGGATCGATGTACTGATTCAGTTCTTCTCTTGTCATGTGGAATCTGGAATCCTCTGCAATCAGATCCAGCAGATTGTTGTCGAGGCCCTCCTCCTTCACGCGGCGGCCGGCCTGCATGGAGAGCTCGCGGATGGCTTCATGGAATTCCTGGCGATCGCCGCCCATTTTAACCTCGTCCATCATGATATTCTCCGTTGCCATGAAGGGAAGCTCCGCTGCAAGGTGCTTCTCAATAACCTTCGGGTACACCTTCAGTCCGTCCGTCACATTCAGGCACAGGTCCAGAATACCGTCAATGGCCAGGAACCCTTCCGGAATCGACAGACGCTTATTGGCTGAATCATCCAGTGTCCGCTCAAACCACTGTGTTCCGGAGGTGATGGACGGGTTGAGAACATCCGCCATCACGTAGCGGGACAGCGAGCAGATTCTCTCGGAGCGCATGGGATTGCGCTTATATGCCATGGCAGAGGAGCCGATCTGCGTTTTCTCAAAGGGCTCTTCCACTTCTTTAAGGTGCTGCAGGAGCCGAATGTCGGTTGCCATCTTCATGGCCGATGCCGCAATTCCGCCCAGTGTATTGAGAACAAAGGTATCGACCTTCCGGGAATAGGTCTGTCCGGAAACCGGATAGCAGGAAGAAAAGCCCATCTTCCCGGCAATCATGGGATCCAGACGATCCACCTTATCCAGATCCCCGTCAAAGAGCTCCAGGAAGGATGCCTGGGTCCCTGTCGTTCCCTTGCTGCCGAGGAGCTTGAGCTGGGAGAGCGTGTGCTCCACCTCCTCCAGATCCAGAACAAATTCATTCAGCCACAGGCTCGCCCGCTTTCCTACGGTCGTCGGCTGTGCCGGCTGAAAATGTGTAAAGCCCAGCGTCGGCTGGTCCTTATAGTCGCCCGCAAACTTAGCAAGTGCAGCAATGACATTTACGAGCTTTTTGTGCACCAGGAGCAGCGCGTCCCGCATGATGATAATGTCCGTATTATCACCCACATAGCAGCTGGTCGCTCCCAGGTGGATAATTCCCTTGGCCTTCGGGCACTGCAGGCCGTACGCATATACGTGGCTCATCACGTCATGCCGAACCACCTTTTCTCTTGCCTGTGCCTCTTCGTAGTTGATTTCCTCCGCATGAGCCTTCAGCTCATCGATCTGCTCCTGCGTAATATCCAGTCCCAGCTCCTTCTCGGTTTCTGCAAGAGCAATCCAAAGCCTTCTCCATGTCCGGAACTTCTTGTCCGGGGAGAAAATATACTGCATCTGCTTGCTGGCATAGCGTGCCGAGAGGGGACTTTCATACTTGTCGTGTGTCATATCTGGAATCTCCTTTCATCCTTCTTTAGGTTCCTGCAGAGCTGATGGTTCGAAACTCTTCCTTCAGTCTCTGAATGGTCTGATGCAATGCTACCTCGTAACTGGTGCTTTGACCGCCGCTTTGGTACTGACGAAGAGAATCCAATGCCAGCTTTCTCTCCGAAACATTAAAGGCTGCGTCATACTGATCCATACGCTTCTCCAGCTGGAGCGACGCCTGTCCGCTCTCCGGATGCTCTGCCACAAAGGCCAGGTATTCCGAATCCGAAAGTCCCAGGCGAATGCAGGCAAGGTATTCGAGATAGATTTCGCTCCTGCCCATCAGCTGATAGGCCTTGTCAAAGCTCTCTGCCGCTGCGCGGAATCGAAACTGCTCCGCATAAATCCGCCCCATCTCCCGAAGCGCCCGAATCCGAAGCCGCCGCTCCGGTGAAGGCAGATCCTCCAGGAGCTTTCGGTACTCCTCCAGCGCCTCGTAGGGGCTTGCATTCTCCCGCAGGGTTCCGGCATGAGCGAGCTGCTTTTCAAAGGGCTCCAGTCCCTGTCCGGATGAAACGATCTGCCGGGTCTTCTCTTCCTTTTCCTCCGGGACAAAACCCACATACTGCAATATAGCCGCGACAAAATCCGAGAGCAGCCGCTGCTTGCCAAGGTATTTCTGAAGCCTCTCCGCCAGCTCCGGCAGTGCGCATTCCGATGCGATCCAGTCGATCAGCTCCGGATTCAACAGGGAATCGTCCAGAATTTCGGCGCTCTGAACCAGAAGATAGCACAGCTCCTCCATGGAATAAACATTTCGTTCAATTTTCTCCAGTCGGTAGGGATGCACTGCCTGCTGCCCCACCGCACAGATTACTCTTGCCATACGATCACCTGCTCTTTTGCAGCGAAATGTGCTGCTCCCACTTCAGACCGCTGGAGGGGAAAATCTCGCCAAAGCCCAGATCCTCCATTCGCAGCAGCATCTTATCCGGTGCCGTCATGGTAAAGACCAGCCGCACTCTGGTCATGCGCCCTTCTCTCACCGGCAGCCGATCCAGCCGTATGTGATACGGCACCTCTTTTCCGTCGGCCAGGGGCCGCAGCACCAGCTCAATTTCTGCTGTCGCGTCCAGAATCAGTTCTGTGCTTGCCTGCACCTCATACCAGTTTACGCCGGCATCCACCACGCAGATCCGATCCGGTTTTCCTCTTTTGGACACCTCGATCAGAACATTGCTGCGGAGCTTATTCTGATCCAGGAAGAGATATTCCTCCAGAATTTTGGGCCGCTCCAGCTTAAAGGCCGCGCCGTAAACCGCGCCCTTACTGAACAGATTGCTCCCTGCAAACGCACGGCGTCCCTGGCAGGCAAGCCGCGCCGAGCGCTTCATCCAATCCCCCTTAAAGCCGCTCCCTGTCAGATAGATCGAGTCAAAATGGTGCCCCGCCAGTTCGTTTTTCAGAATTGCCGCAAACTCCTGATCCCTGCCGGCCGGGTCCTCTGCAAAAAGCCCCGGATACTCGTTTTCCTCCATGTAGGACACCACCGGCCTTGTGTGCGGATCGAACAACAGCTTGTGAACCTGAAGTCTTCCGCCTGTCTCATATTCAAAAAGCGCCGTTCCGTGCCCCCGCAGCTCTTCCTCCTGATTCAGCATAAAATCATAAAAGGCGCTGGCTGTTGTCTGGCAGTACACGCTTGCCTGCAGATTCATCCGGTCCCGCAGGCTCTCCACCAGGTCCAGCAGACGGCTGTCCACCTCTCTTGCCGTGAACATAATGGCTGCCGGCGCAAGGCTTCCTCTTCCGGAGGAATTTTCCTCTCCAATGCGTCGCTGCACCTCCTGCAGACACATCACCAGATACCGTGCCAGAAGGTCCTCTGCGGCATAGCTCCTGCCATCCACGCCAACCGGCACCCGCTCCAGTGCCAAAGACAAAAGGCCCGGAATATAGATACAGCCGGCATCCGCCGCATGGAGCGCCGCTTCACTGCCGCAATACCATTCGCCGGAAGGAACCCTGCAAAGCGCAGTCGGAAGATCAAAGTCCTCCTTGCCGCTCGTCTGGGTATACGTCACCGGTTCAGCCCGAAGGTGCCCTCCCTTCTCAAAGCCATAGGAAATCTGGACTGCATCCTTGCGAAGCTCAATTCCTGCTATAAATCGTTTTTCACTCTGCTTGTCAAAGAGCATTCTCTGTATCCTCGAACATCCGGCTTACCAGGTAGGATTTCCGGCTGTATTTCTCCAGCTTGGAGAGCGCCTCGCCGTCCCTCCCAAGGGCGGCCAGCATTGTAATCTCGTTGATGGCGTCAAACCGGTCCTGCCCGGAGGTTTTCGTTCTCGCGTCCTGGCCCACCGTCCCGCTCTCCACGATGTTCTTCTCTGCGTTGT
>CAVBQH010000038.1:0-17404 GCA_963597485.1 Acutalibacteraceae bacterium | reverse complement strand
GTGAATTTGCCTGCAAGCAGTCAATTCACGTTGAAATGTGGCAGGTGCTGAACAGCTATCATATCACTACATATTACCATACCCTCCCAAGGGGTGTACATCGACATTTTCCCCGGTATGGGTTAAACTCAAATCTATGAGTGCACTGATAAAATTGATTCTTTTCTTCATAGTTGCCTTTGGGATGCCGCTGCTGTCCGGGCTTCTGCCGGCCAGTCTCCTGCCGGCGGGAAAGCGCAGACTCCCTGTTGTTTTGATGTCCGGATATCTGTCCACCTTTGCCCTTTTCGAGCTGGTGGGGCTTCCGATCCTGATCTGGACGCCCACCGGGGATTTTCGGCTGCTCGTCGCCGTTTTTCTGATCCTGAACCTTGTCTGGATCGGTGCCGGCTGTCTTCGCTGCGGCAGAACCGGAGGCCTGCGGCTCCCGGATTTCATGAGGGGTTCCCGGCCCGATCCGGATGCGCTGGTATGGTGGATGCTGTTTGCCGCACTTCTTATTTTCCAGCTGTATAAGGCCTATACCATGGCTTCCTTTGACGGAGATGATGCGTATTATACAGCACAATCGCTTCAGACCTGGCAGACGAACACGATGTATTATTATGTGCCCTATACCGGCATTACCACATCGCTCGACGGCAGACATGCACTGGCGCTGATGCCCATGTGGATTGCCTATGTGGCTCGGCTTTGCGGCACGCATCCTACTATCGTTACGCACAGTCTGCTTCCTCTGGTACTGATCCCCGCTGTCGATGCCCTGTTCTATCAGATGGCCGTTGAGCTTTCCGCCAATCAGCCGGCAAAACGTAGGCAGCACCTGCTTCCTGCTGCCATGATCATCCTGGCCGTTCTGCAGATTTTCGGCAATACCTCTATATACACGCCGGAGACCTTTCTCCTGATGCGTACCTGGCAGGGAAAAGCGATGTTCGCCAATTACATTCTCCCGGCTCTTTTTGTTCTTCTTCTGCGAAAGCTCCGTTCTGTCGAAGAAGAGTCTGCCTTTTGCTGGTGCATGCTGGTCATCCTCGGAATTGCCTCCGGCTTCTGCACTTCGTTGGCGCCGGCGCTTCTGACGGGGCTCCTCTTGGCATCGGCTCTGATGATCCGTATTCTGAAACGACAAAAGGGCTTCCTTCTGGCCAGTGCAGCCGCCTGCATTCCCAGCGTTCTCTACCTGGTACTGCTGCTGCGAATGATTTATCCTTCGCTGGTACCTTTTCTGAAGGGAGGTCGGCTTCCATGAACAGTATTCGAACGATCATCTATGAATACGAGGGCGGACATCTTCTGCTTCTGTTGTACCTGCTTTGTCTTGTCTATCTGTTTTTCCGGGAAAAGGGCAGGGACCGGCGGATTCTGTTCGTGTACCTGCCACTCCTGCTGCTGACAGCCTTTTTGCTGCCGCCGGTTTTCGCGATCTACAGCAAAATCGACAGTTCCCGGACCTACTACCGGCTTCTGTGGATGCTGCCCGCTTCCATGACCATTATCTACAGCAGCTTAAAGCTCTTTGCCTCGAACCTTCGCATGGGACTGGTGGTAATCTGCGGCGTGATCGTCCTAAGCGGCGAATATGTATACACCAATGAGAATATTTTAAAAGCCGAGAACCGTCTGCACCTGCCGCAGATGGTTCTGGACATTTCCGACTATCTTATGAATGAAACCGACGGCGAACAGACAATGGCCGCCATGCCGGTCGGTCTGGTGCAGTTCGTGCGGCAGTACAATGCGAAGATCCTGATGCCCTACGGCCGTGAAATGCAGATGGGCTCCTACTACAACGAAGTCTACGAGGCTATGGAGCAGACCGATCCTGTAAACGCCGGGGAGCTTTGCAACGCGCTGAATCTGTATAACTGTGAATTTCTGGTGATGGAGGCAACCAAGGAGGTCCGGGGAGACCTTACTGAGTATGGCCTGACCTATCTGGCCGATGTCGATGGCTACAGCATCTGGCATTGTCCCTACGCGCAGGAGTACCGCGATGCTGTGGCGAAGTACTACAACTAAGGGTAATCATTTAGCACCCATCTCGAATTTGCTGTCGCAAATCCTCGATGTGGCTGGCCAGAGGTCCTTCGGACCTTGGCCGCCTGCCAATTTCAATCGTGAATATGCCTGCAAGCAGCAAGTTCACGATTGAAATTGGCAGGTGCTAGATTGTATACACGTACAAGACATACGGGCTGCTCTCATCGGTGCAGACGCACCGTAGGGACAGTCCTTTTTCATCGGCATTGGTCAGGCGAATGCGGGAAAATATATACCTGCAGCCCAGCTTCCTTAAGGCCTCTTCGTTGATCTCCAGCGCATCCTCCTCGTGCGGATACCGGCGCAGGGCCTCTACAATGGTGGCATTGTCTGCGGAATACAGATAGCACCTGGCTCCCCACTCGTCATAGTAGCTGCGGGCTCCCTCGTTCGATTCCAGTGCCGGCGCAATAACCTCCCGGAACGCTTCCTTATATTCCTGCGAATAAAAGCCCAGGTATCCGTCCAGCGTGGCGATTCCGTTGTACTCCAGGACAGCAGGATGGAAGCCATAGGCTACCGACCATTCTCCCTGATAGTCCACCTCTTCCATTGCCTTTTTAAAGAGCTTCTCCGAATAGAATTCTCCATAGCTTACGGTGTTGTCCGGCTCCTTGCCAAGAGCCTGCTTCACCAATGCCTTTGCCGTGTGCTGCAAATCATTGTACGTATTGTTGTATAGGAGAATAGTGAGAATCGCAGCCGCCGTCAGTGCAAAGACCGCTTTCTCAAGGATCCTCTTATTCTTCTTGTTGATCTTGTTCGCATACATCAGCAGACGCAAAAGCGCCACCAAAAACAGCCCATACCACAGAAACGGATTCAGGAATATCGCTCTGCTGAACTGAAATCCCTTCAGCGGCGGCAGCACCTGCTCCACAAATCTCCGGAACGGCTCGTAATAATACAAGCCATACACAATCGTATTCAGCACTAAGAGCCCAAAGCCGATGTTGTACAGATCAGCAGCCATCCGCCGGTACTGCCTGCGCCGAATGTATCCCATATTCAGGAGCACCAGGTAGACCATGCAAACCGGCAGGACCACGATCCCCTGCACGCTCTCGCAGTGCAGGTCCACTCCGCTGCAGAAGGCCTTTATCATCCATGTTAAGAGTTCCAGACCAGACAGGCTGGTCTGCACCATAGTATCCCGAATGCTCTCCTCGGAGGAGAACAGCATCTGATGAAACAGGCGATGCTCCCATACCACGTAGCCTGCGCTGAGCACGGCCGTCTCTAAGAGGAGCCGCAGCGCTGTTCTTTGCAGTCCTTTTCTGCTGCCTTCACGCTTACGCACTTTCAGCAGCCAATAAATCCCTGTTATCAGAAAGGCCGCCGCAAGGTATGCAAGAAGGAACAAGCCAAAATATGAAAAATACGACACCCACGGGTAAAAGAACACCGCCGCCAGCCAGCAGATGCCCTCCCTGCGCGTCGATGCCCGCAAAAGGCGCAGGGTAATATACAGCAGAAGCGGTATCGATGAGAATGCAATGGAAAAGGACGGGAACAGGTTCAGTATTCCGTAGGCAAGGCCGACCAGGCACGCAAGGTTCCAGGACACCTGTCCCTCGCCGCTGCCGCCTTCTGACAAAAACCCATACTGGCCCTGTGCTCCGGCCGCTGGCGTCTCGGTGCGCACCGCAGACTTTCCTCCATTCACTGTCAGAATCCCGCGCCTGTCCAGCTCTTTATACAACAGTACAAAGGAGACCGTCCCCAGAAGAGCCTTAACAATGTACATCGCATAGTATGCTGCGAGGGGCGGCAGTACTTGGTACAAAATCGACTGCACTGAGAACTCTGTAGGAAGGACATCCCGGGAAATGCCATGCAGGAACGGTGCCTGCCCCGAGGCCGAATAAAAGCTGCCGGTATTTTTCAGCATCTGATACTGGGCCTGAAACAGATCCAGATTATCCGCAACAGCGATCTGCGCCGTATCTCCTGCAAGGATGTAAATACCGGCGGCCAACAATACAAAAGCGGCGGCCAAAACGGCCGCCCAGTATCTTCGTACCATCTCCTTACACTTTACCGCTGTTTGCATCCGCTTTCAGCCCTTTCCCTGCACTACATTTGATGCAATCTCTTCCTGCGTCGGTATGATCAGCACCTCTCCGGGGTAGATGAAATCGGAGCAGCGAAGCAGCGTATGTACGTTTACACCGTAGCGATGAGCATATTCGAAAATCGTATCCCGGTTCGGCTCTGCAAGCTCCAGCGTGGTAAGTCCATACCTTTTTGCTATTCTTTCAAGCATATCGCCCTTCACGACAACATACGTGTTGTCTGTTTCCGGAACAGCAGGTGACTCCTCCGGAGTGGTTGTTTCCGGCTCCGCATCCTGCTGATCATCATCTGTACCGATTGCCTGCCGCATATACAAAAAGACGTTATCACTGTCCGGAGACGGGTCCGGAAGCTGTGCCGATCTCCACCCTTGATCGGAGTAGTTTACGGCAGGTATCTCGAAGGCCGATGCATAATCTGCAATCAGCTGTGCTCTGGTGGCCTCCTGGTCCTCGTAATTGCCGCGCCAATCCTGAAAGCTCTGATAGCTTACGCCAAAGATATCCTGCTCGGTTTTCTCTTTGGAATCGCCCACAGCTGCCACTTCAAGCTGGCTGCACTGATAGTCTCCGCCCTGCTGACGCAGGTGCATGCAGCCGGAGACATCCTCTCCGACAACCGAAATCAGCGTGTCGTCCTCCAGCCGATAGGCATACAGCCAGAAATCGCCCCACACCAAAATGTCCTCCGGTGATTCCTCATTCACATCCAGAATGTGAAATTCAGGAATCACAAATCCGTCTTTACTGTACTCCTCATCGAACTGATTGATCAGGGCGGCGCACACGGCCGCTTTCAGCTCATTGGATACAGACAAAGCCTTTTCGGCCTCCGGAGTGATGCTTAGTGCCGCATTGTACTCCTCCTGTCCTTCAAGGATTCCATCATCCGTCATCAGTTCCGCCTGGCTTCCCGTAGTAGCACACCCGGTCAGCAGGACAGCAGCCAACACAGCCGTTACGATTTCCACCATCCTCTTCTTCATTGATCTGTCTCTTTCTCGAAATCCTTCTCATTCTCCGATCTTGGATAATGCGCCCCCGGTACCAGCTCGATCTCCAGCACCTCGGAGCCATCCCATTTTTGAAGGTCAACCTCCACATCCGCCGGCTCATAGATCGAGCTCTCACAGTGAATCACCGTCTTATCCCCTTCTATGTGCGTGAAGATCCGGTAGCTGCCTTCCTTGAGAATCGGCCGGTCTGCATGGTCCATCCTCACTCTTGCATGACTCCCGTCCACCGGGCGTCCGGTCTTTTGATCAATGCAGAGCACCACCAATGTGCGGCCGGATCCGATGGTCTCGACTCCGTTCCCCAGAGAATCCCGGATAAAGACGTTGATGTCGCGGACACGTGTCGGCGTAAGTCTGGTCTTGGTGGATGTGATTTCCACCGGCTGTGCCCGGTAGAACAGGGACAGCTGATAGGGCTTGTTCGGGAAGTTCCAGAGGCGGAGCTTCTCCCCCGGCTCGATCCGTTCCATTTCGATTCGGGTATCCATGGGCTGTCCGTGAATACTGCTCGTCTGGCCGATCACAGAATGATCCGCCAGCGTCTGAACAATACGTCCCAGAATCCGGTGCTCCTCCTGGGTCTTAAATTTCAGATCTCCCATGGACCAGACGGTGATCATGTAGCGCAGCGTGAGAAAGGTCGACGGATAGACCTGCGTATGCCTGTCTCTGGTCACCATTCCCCGTTCCACGATATCATTATTCGGTCCGATGTCATAGAGGTATACCCCCACCACCAGATCCCCGTGATCCTCCGGGCTGCACATGCCGATGGCAGCCGGATGCTGCACCACATCCGGCACCAGTTCACGCTTTAGTATCGAAACAATGTGGCTGCCCACCTCACTGATGGAACTAAATCCCATGCCTTTTTCCTTTCCAAGACTTCTCTTTGTATTCAGATAATCTCGATGTGCCGGCTTAGCTCTCCGACCAGTCTTCCTCTCTGCTCTTGTCCGTCGCCGTCAGATACACAGCGTATTTTCCAAAAGCATCGCGGTCAATAAACCGGCCGAGCTTGCGGTACTCATATTCCATAGCCCGCACAATATGCCGGATTCCGATGGCTGCTCCCTCTGCGCCCGCCATGTATGCCGCGCTGTACAGAATTGCCTTGATATTGGCCCCCGAAAGGTCAAACTCTCTGGCAAGAAACCGGAACGGAATATCCTCCTCCAGCTTCGCTTCCTCAGGAAGTGTGGAGGTCCAAAGCAGGTATCTTGCGTCCTCATCCGGGCTGTCCAGCCGTACCGAATAGGTGATTCGCCGCACAAAGGCAGGATCGAAATTGGTATAGTGGTTGGTCGCCAGAATCGACATTCCGTCGTACTCCTCAATCTTCTGCAGAAGATACGCTGTTTCGGAATTGGCGTATTTGTCATTGGAGTTATTGATTTCTGTCCGCTTTGAGAACAGCGCATCCGCCTCGTCAAAGAACAGAATCACATTGGCGCCCTTGGCGGCATCAAAGATCACCGACAGGTTCTTTTCCGTCTCTCCGATGTACTTGGAGAAGATCTGGGAGATGTCGACCCTATAAAGCGGGACTCCCAGCTCATTGGCTACAACCTGCGCCGCCATCGTCTTGCCTGTGCCGGGCGGACCGTAGAGCAGGAGGCTGATTCCGTTGCCGTAGGCATTCTTGCCGCTTAGATTCCAGTCCAGTCCCACCCGGTTGCGCAGCCGGTACCTGTCACAGGCCGTTTTTAACACTGCCCGCTGGTCGTCATTGATCTTGATGTCATTCCATGTGTATACAGCTCGCACATAGTTGGCAAGACCGGAGAAATCCACCTGGCACAACTGCCGCAGCGACTCCAGGAGGAGCTCTCTGTCCACCTTTTCCAGCCCTCGAACCCGGGCTGCCGCCTTAGCGTGGCTGCAGGTGTTTTTAATCGTACCATAGGAAATATCATAGCAGTCCGCCAGATCTTCAATCACAACGTCTTCTGCCATGCCAATGCCGTCTTCCTCTTCCGCTCCGCTTTCCAGTAAGAACCAGGTCCAGATCTGGGTTCGGACACTGACATCCGGCATGGGAATTGTCAGAAACGGAACGGAGCGGCGAATCAGATCTCCCGGTTCCTTTTCTTCGCCAAAGAGCACAATGCAGGTATCCTCCAGGAGCCGGGACAGCTGCATCAGGATCTTCCACCTGCGGTCAGCGATCTCCTGCTCCAGTCCGCTCTCCTTCAGCCCCGCGTCCTTGATGCGCACAATGACCCGGCCGTTTGCCAGGCGTACCCGCAGAATCAGATCCGCAAGGCATGCACTGCGCACATCGGCCGGCATCCGCATATAATGATCCAGATCGAACACGAACAGTGTTTCGTTATACGCGTAGCAGAAGGACGCCAGCATATGCCGAACAGCCTCTTCATCGCTGCTCTCCACGTAGCAGAACGTATTCGCATCATCCGACAGCGCCTGCATCAGCTCCATAGCGCTTTTCATAAAGAAAACCGGAATGTCCTGATCTTCCTCCACAACGGATATCGGATCCGGCATCTGCTCCTCCGACTCCGGTACTCCCAGCAGGATCCTCTCCATCAGAGGATTCAAAACGAGCGGGGTATCCAGTCCGGACTCTTTCTCCTCCATAACAAAAAGAGAGTGAAAAAGACGCTCCTCCAGAGGCTTTTGCAGCAGCTCCTCACCTTCCCCGGAAGGTGTAATCCGCGCCATAAGTGCCGCAAGAAGTCCCACTGTGGGCTTTGTTCTGGAGATATCGTCCTGCAGGTATCCGTAGATGCGCTTGTACCTCCTGTCTGTTGCGGAGGCCAGCGCCATGACCACAGCCATCACTCCCGTAGGATCCAGATCGAAGATGCGCCTTAAGGAATCCACCCAGAGGATACCGATTTGAAGCGGCTCCTCTGACTCCGCCGGCTCATCTCCCAGAACATCCTCTGAGCCGCTCTCTTCTTTCTCAATATCCAGATCATCCCAGGATCCGGACTCTTCCTCCTCGCCGCCCAGGAGCCTCTCCTCATCATCCTCTCCAGCCGGAGACAGCAGACCATAGGGCATCACCGTTTGCATGGTGCGCGCTTCAATATAGCTCCATGCAGCCGATGCATCCTCTGCCAGCGCCTCATCATACTGATCACGCTGTCTTTGCTGGGGAGACTTTCGAAAATAACTGCGCATCTCGGACTCTGTAATTACAAGTCCTCTGGAAAAGAGCTTCTCTTCGCTGGCAAGTCCCTTGAACTCCAGATATCCCTCCAGCAGCATATCCAGGAGGCGCAGATAATCCTGCACTTCCTCTTCCGTGCTTCCATACGGCTCATTTCTCCTGTCCTGGTCAAAATAATCAGTAAATCTGTACATATCTTCCTTACACCGTCTCTGCCAGAATCCGCTCCACAATGACGCGGATCATCTTTGCAAACCGTGAGCCGGGATTGCGCAGAACCGCCTGCAGCGCATATCCCATGTGCTGATCGGCCATCAACATCCTCGCATCCGTATCTGTCACGATAAATTCCTTTTTCAGATAAACCTCCCTCAGCACATTCTCCAGATACTGCATAATGGTATACCTGGTGTGCTTCGGATCCGATCGTCGGATAGCCCGGATGATCATGAACATGCCGCGCCGATGTCCGGTTACGCAGTCCGCAAGATATTTATCCAGCCATCCGGTCATTCCCTGCAGACTCTCCGGCGTGCGACCTGCCTGCAGTGCCTGCACCGCCTCTGAGGAAATGCCGCCGTCGGTTTCGCTCTTTAGATAATTCTCCTTCATACCGCCGAACACCATATCCAGGAAGAAGGTCTGGTAGATACCGGCCGCATCATGGGCGGTCCCGAACATGTCACTTCTCTCTCCGTCCTTTTTATGCCGGTTCTGGGCGAAGGCATAGTCGAAATCCTGCTGCGAATAGGCCCTTTTGTCCTGCTGGTAATGTCTGGCATCGTCAAATTCCAATGCGGCCTCTTCCAGCTGCTGCAGCTTGTGGAGCTCTTCCTGTTCCTCACGGTCAAGCTCCCCGTTCTTTTCCTTTTCCTTCAGCTCCAGATAAAGGGAATAATACTCCACTGCCTTCTGCGGAGTACCCCAGATCTGAAGATATGCCGCATAATGTGCCGGTGTAAATGCTGCCTTATCGCCGCCTGCGCTGACGGTATAGGTTCCTTTGTCAAGATCCTCCCGGCCGGACGACGAAACCGATCCCGCGTTCCCTTCATGCTGCCACGTTCCAAAGGAACCGTTATTGCCCCCGCGGAGACCGCGCAGATGCTCATTGACTGCTTCCGGAATCTTTCCACTCCGGAGCATGTGCTCCGAGGCTTCATTAGAGGTTGATCGCTGCATACGATCGAGCATGTCCGGATAAGCCTCGCCGCCTTCATTCCCTTCCGGCTGCCGCCGAAGTCCTCCGACACGAGCCTCCGCATCCTCCTGGTGGATGTCTGTCCCAGCGGCATACCGATCCTTTTTCCGGCGTCTTCTCTGTTCAGTTTTTTCAAGCTCCTGCTTGAGGTATGCGCCAGCTATCATGTCAGCCTCTTTTCCGATTGCATTCCTGCCGGATCTTATCTCATCTTGTTATTCGCTTGCTCCAGCTCACGTTCCATCATTACAGCGATGCACATACTATCAATCAGCTTTGTAAAAGTCATATTTTTGTCCATAATCTCTCCACGATAAATGTAGTTTATTCCTAATCCAAGGTCAAAGAGTTCACCTCCTGCAATATTATCTGACGGAAACACCTTCAGCAGATAAGTATTTATCAGCAGCTGATGAAATGCAGTTCTGATCATATCTGCCGTGGGTTTAGGAAGGGCATTCCTCATACCGCGCAGAATCCCCGTCATAAGTTTCACCTTGTCCCGAGTCTTCCTTAACAGATAGTCATTTAGCCACTGGCTACATCTTCTATCCTGCTCTCCTCCATTACACATTACCCTGGGAAGCTCTTCGCTTCGACGAGCCCTTTCGGCAGCGTCCTGTATTCCGCCAAATACCCTGTCAAACAAAAGAGCTATATAGGTTGCCGATGCCGACGCACGCTCCGTATACATGCTGCCCGTCGCTCTTGTTTTACCGATGTTCTCCCTTACTTTCAATTGGAACACGTAGTCGACATCCCCTTGTGTAAAGCCTTCCTTATTCAGCAGATGTCTATGACTCTGGTCAAGCTGCTTTGCCAGTTCTTCCTTTTGGGAAAGCAGGTTCAGCTCATTCTTTTCTTTTTTGCTCATTTTTTCGCCGCGCACTCTCCCCTTTTCGTTCAGATCCAGAAGCCTCGCATATGCCTTCACCGCCGCTTCCGGAGTTTTATAGATCTGGAGATAAGACTCATAGTGGGCAGGAGTCATTGGCACTTCTATATTACCGGCTTTAACCGTGTAGTATTTAGAAAACATTTTTGTCCTAAGTCCATCAATTCCTTCTTTATCGGAGGATTTCTGCAACTCTCTATACACCCTATCCAATTCGTTCCGTGCGACCTGCATTGTGGAAAGCAGATTCATAACTTCCTTGTTCAACCGGTTGTCAGAACCAAGCACCGTTTGATAGTACATGCTGATATCGGCCATTTCATCCGAGATACACTTATGGGCCTCCTTCACAGCCTCCGGCTTTAAAAGCTTCTCATACGGAAGCACTTCTTTCTTTCCTTCAGCCCTTTTTTCTTGATTAGCTAATTCGTCTAACCCTTGCATCGAATATCCAAGGCTATCAAGGTTACTCAACCATCTCGCGAATCCGGGATTAACATTTTGTTGGCCTTCCGTCATAATCGCTTCAATTTTAGTCTTGAGCATGTCGCCTAACGTCACTATGTAACAGCTCAGCTTACTAAAATTAAAGCCCCTTACTGTAGCAGCGGTATCGTTCGAACTCGCCTTCAGATTCTCCGGTACATACCAAAAAGATCCCAGTTGTCCGTTTTCATCTGTCATGCGGCGCATATTCTCGCCTGCGGACGCAGGCGAGAATCCTTTAATCGTGTGTAATGCGAGCGTATTTTTGGTCTTCTTGTACTGATCAAACTCCTGTTTTGTTATCCGTTTATTTCCCCAGCCCTGATAACTGAGATCGTCTTCTTTTGTAAGATTTCCCAGACCGCGCTGCACATCCGTATCCCAAAATTGATTCCAGGCATTTGCAAATACAAATCCAGTATGCGCCATGGAATTAAACCGCATCTTCTCTTCCTTGAAAATCCTGTCCACTGTATCTGTGGCTATTCCGCCTGCGATAAACATATCCCGCACAAAGGTAGTGCAATTGCGTGTATAAATTTGGTATCCTCCTTGCTGCGTATATTCTTCCGAGGCCTTTGCCATACGTTCGATTTGATCTGTTGTCGCAGGATATGTCTTACTGATATCATAATCATGTGTGGCATCATCCACCAATTGTCCAGGAAATTCAGCCCCGTTCATCACCATCGAAACGTAGGATATATTTTCCGGTGCCATATCCATAGAAGGGTAAAATCCATATTTTATGTTATAGCGCTCCTTTTTGCCGGTAATCTTACTGACCCTGGTGTACTCAATACCAAGCATCGTATGTCCCACCTTATGATAGTGCATGCTTCTGGAGGAACCGACTTTCGGCTGCTTAGCATATACCGTAACCTTGGGAGGTATATCGTTTCCTTCTTCATCTTCTGCCTTACCCGCCGTAAGATACGACCAAACCGTAGGAACACGGCGGAAATCTGCCAGAATATGCTTACCGGTGTTCTCCTCCGGATTGAAAACCATGTTTTTCCGTCCGGGAATCCTCTGGTTATTTCTCTCCCGCTGCCCCTCCTTAGCCTTGTTGCTGGCGTTTTTTCTAACTGGAATAATAAAGGGCAGCCCCACGAGAGTCGGGACCAGAGAGGGGACCTGTCCGACTGTCCAGCCAACACCGCGCCAAAAGGCATTATTCACCTGAGCAGTCTTGCTCCATTTGCTCCTCGGTGTTTGCTGAGGTACAAAGCGATTGACCTGATTAGGGGCAGCAATCTGCGGATTGACTTCCTGATTCTGCTGAACCTGCGGCAGCAGATTCTCATTTTCCACATTATCGGATCCACTTTCTATGCTGACGTTATCGAGACCCTCCAGAATGATCTCCTGCTCATTCAGTTCCTCATTTTTGGGCGCTCCGCCGTTTTGATCCTTTACAGAGTCCCTTTTCTTCTCCTCTTCCTTCTTGTGCTGTTCCTCTTCATGCGCTTCATTTGACTGCGAGATAGCGGAATTAGCCGCCTGATTCCCCACATTGCCGCCGCGAGGCCGCAAAACAGGCGCCGAAAAAACAGACCTCCGATCCACGATAGGTTCAGGCCTTTCTATGATCTCCCAACCATTCAGGGAGCTGGGTACCTTGCCCTTATTTTCTTTTTGACTCTTTCTTGGCATTACAGCCTCCTTCTTCGGTCAAACGTATGACCATCTGCTGCTTGCTCCCAGTCCCCGCAGGCACGTGCGCCCATTTCCTTTATATTCCTCTAGTCCCTCGATGATCTATGACCACCCATTTGCTCGCCTTCTTTTCTTCCTCTATCACTTGTCTGATCAGATTTTCCATCAAAAACGGGAAGGCCAAATTACCAGACTTTTCCATCGTGCTGTAAATTACATCCAAATTAAAACTAAATTTTTCCACCTTCTCCCCTCTTCGCTCGCTCACCGGGAATACATTATGCAAATAGGCGTTCAGCAGAAAATAATGCAGAGCTTTTTTTATCACAGGTACCGTCGCCGGCGGTTTGTTAAGAGAACGAACCATCCCGCGCAGAATCATTTTCATACCCTTTTCTTTTAACTTGAATTTTTCTAGGAGGTATCCATGCAGCCACAGGGTTGAGCGAAGTACACGTATATTTGTTTCTACACCCTCAGGAAGATCAGGAAGGCCCCCATCTTTTTCCGGCTTCTGTGCGGTGGACTGTATCCCTCCAAAGATTTTATCAAAGAAAAGAGCCATATATGTGAAGGATGCTGTCTCATTCTGCGTATACATAACTCCTGTCGGATCAGATTCTCCAACGCGTGCTTTCAGCTCCTTTACCCTCAGGCGAAATACATAGTCAATATCGCTCTGTGAAAAGCTGCTTTGTTCCAGCATTTGTCTATGAGATTGGTCAAGGTTGCATGCCAACGCTTCAGTTCGAGAAAGACGTTCCCACTCAGATACCGTTTTACCGTTCCAATTATCTGGATTATCCCCTCCCGCTTCAGCTCGTTGCGCTTTGAGCTGCAGATATCTGCTATAAGCCTCCACTGCATCCTTCGGTGTTTCATAGATTTGAAGGTAGGACTCATAATGGGTAGGGGTCATATCTACGGCAACGTTTCCTATTATGATCCTTTTTAAACTACCACTCATCTGTTCTCTTAGGTCGCCCAGTTCATCTCCTGCTATTTTCTTCCATCTATATGATTCATCCAACATTTCCAGAGTAATTTGCATAGTGGAAAGAAGATTCATGACTTCCGTATTTATACGACTATCAGAGCCAAGAACCGTTTGATAATACCTGCTGATTTCTGCCATTTCTTTTGAGGTGGCATTGTAAGCTCCCTTCAGGATATTTGATGTTACACGGCTGCCGATATCAGTACGCCGCGCTTCCTCTGGCGTCATTCTTCTTGCAAAGTGGTTGCCCTCGTCCCCTAGTTCACGAATCCGTTCCCCAACACGCCCCAGGCTTAAAAGCCACACAGCAAACGGAACCTTGTTACGTTTGTCATTCGCTATTTGACTTTTCTGCTCCTCCGTCAGAAGTTCATAGATTTTACCGCGCAGAGCAAGGGCAGCAGTCCTGATTGCCTCCCCTGGAAGACTATATCTTGTAATTCCCCTGGGATAAATCTGACCAGCTGTTTGCTCCGGTGAATCCTTCATCGAATCCGGTGCGTACCGATAGGATCCCAGTTGCCCCGCTTCACCTGTCATGCGGCGCATATTCTCACCCGCAGCTGCCGGCGATAAGGCTTTAATGAAACGAAATCTGCCAGCGTTTTTAGTAGCCTTATATATATCAAAATCCTTTTTGGTCACACGCTTATTGCCCCAGCCTTGATAGCTAAGGTCCTCTGATGTCATGAGTGTGCCCATCTTGCGCTGATTCGACGCATCAAAGAATGAACCAAGGGCGTTTACCCCAATGACGTAGCTATTTGCACTAGCATCAAATCTCACCTTCTCCTCTGTGAAGATGCTGTTTATCGTTGCCTCGGGAATGCCTCCGACGCGAAACATATCCCGAACGAACGTCGTACAATTACGTTCATAATACCCATAGCCTCCTCGCTCTGTATATTTTTCCGAGGCTTCAGCTATATCTACAGCCTTCCCCCTGCTCACAGAATAGGTTTTGCTGATATCGTACTCATGACCGGCATCATCACGCAGCTGTCCGGGGACGACAGCTCCCTTACCCATCATTGCACTAGTGGAGATGCACGTCATTCCACCGGCAGGGTAAAATCCAAACTTGATATTATAGCGTTCCTTCTTCCCGCTGATCTTGCTGTCCCGAGTATACTCAATACCAAGCATTGTGTGTCCCATCTCATCAGGACCGACCATGCTTCTGGAGGAACCGGTCTTGGGCTGCTTAACATATACTGTGATCTTCGGATCTATGTCATGACCGATTGCATCTACTGCCCTGGCAGCTGTAAGATATGACCAAACAATAGGAACACGACGGAAATCCGTCAGAATATCATTTCCTTCATTGGGGTTTGTTTTAAATGACTCGCCTCTCCGTCCGGGCACCGCATTATGATTTCGAGCCTTCTGCGTTATCGCCGATTTGGCCTTTGCTTCAGCAGATCTGCTTGCGCCGGTGACAAAATCGTACCCTTTTCCTAATGTACCTGTTAACGGTATGAATACAGCGCCGGCACCGCGTGCAGCAACGTGACCTGCCTGAGACCATTTACTCCACTTGCTCCTCTCTGTTCGCTGCGCTTCAAAGCCATTGATTTGATATTGGCCATTCTGCTGCGGATTCACATTGCCGATCTGGTTCGGATCAGGAATCGGTGGATTCTCATTGCCTACGTTTTCGTTGATAATATTATTGTTAATCGGATTATTGTTTGGTTCGTTGTTGTTGGGCGCCGGACCGTTCTGATCCCTTATATTTCCATTTCCCCGTTGATTTCCTTCATTACTGCCGGGACGATGCAGTGCATGCATGGAGTTCCTGCCCTGCTCTCCGATTGGCTCAGGCCTTTCAATAATCTCAAAGCCACGATATGAATTAGGCCCATTATACGAATTGGCTCTCTCAAGCTTCTTTTTGTCAGGCATTGCGCTCTCCTTTTTCGGTCAAACGTATGGCCATCCGCTTTTCGCATCCGATCACCCGCAGGCAGAATGTTCCGCACCAAACCTTTGTCGCAATCGTCCGGACGCCGGTTCCATCTGTACCGAGACTTTGTATCTGCTCTGCCGCCTCCTTTCCAGTATGCTCTGCTTCAAAGCGGTCATCCGCATCGTTCCCCGCCGCCGGGAAGACAGCTTCAATTCCTGATTTGGCAATGTGGATAACAACACCGCCTTTGCTCCTTATAAGCTCGCAGACGGCCGCGCAAAGCGGGTTGTTTTCCCCTAGTCTGCAGGGCTCAAAGTGAACCTTCAAAACGGCACCGTCAAGCTCGGCCCTGTTGCCCGGCCGGACATCCAGTGATTCCTCCCTGTGGAACAGGCACAGCAGCTCCTCAGGAACAAAGGGCTCGTATTGATTCTTTATGCTCTCAACCGTGTCCCGATAATCCTGCAGATTGCAGATCATCGCATAGAAGCTTTCCACAAGGTCCTTGAGCTCGCTGTCCCTGCTCCGCCTCCGGACTATAGCCATGCGCTTTCTAAGCTCCTCCATGAGCATGTCCGAGTACTGCTGGAGCCGGTATCTTCGCATGATCCAGCTCATGTCACGAAGAACGCGCAGGTATCTGTGAATCGACACGCACATGGCGGTGATAATGATCATCAAAAAGGCGCTAAGGCCCAGCACATACAAGGTCACGCGCCCCCGGACGGAATCATCAACAAAGGATAGATCCCCCTTTACCAGCATGCCGATCTGAGCACCGGCAATGTTGTACAGAAGCGGACTTCCGTCGTATCTGACAGGTCCGTCCAGAGGCTGCAGGAACAGGCAGTAATGCGATTCTTCATCCTCCCATTGCGCGCCCCCATTGCCTTCTGCCGCTTCGCGGCATTTTATGAACAGCGTTTCCTCCTCGGTCAGCTCTCTGCTGGTGCCTGCTGTGCTGTCAACCAGCAGAATCCTGCCATTTCCTCTGATCACAAGATACCAGAACTGAAGATTTGCCTGCTCCAGATCGACCGTGGTTCTGGTCCCATCCTCACCGTCTTTCCCGGCACCGATCGAGGCAAAGTCGATCGCATCGACCTTCTCTATCGCTGCACCCAGATCCAGGTAACGCCCCTCCGCTGCAGCCTTTTTACCCTCCAGATAGATCATCTCCGTGCCGGTTCCAACGCTGCGCACCATCATGGTCTTTAGCTGATTTGTCTCATAGTCGGTCATGGATGTCACGCCCAGCCTGTACACGTGCACAGCCGCCAGGAACACCGGTATCAGAAGGATCAGAAAGATCTCCAATGCTGCCGGCATTGCCACCAGATATCCCTTTTTCGTTTTTGGAGTGATTACCGGACTACCTTGCATATGGCCGGAGGCTCCTTTCTTTCACAATTCAGACAATAAGACCTTGCCGTACGATCATCCGGATCGGTAAGAAGGCAGCGTACCATCTGCATCCGCGCGGTGAAATAGTCCCCGGATGCATAGGCACGAACCCCCTTTTCAAAATCGGGCAGATTGCGTTCCCGTTTGCTCCTGACATCCGGAAGCTCCGCATCCATCAGAGCATACAGTTCTCCGGAGGAGCTATACTCGCCCAGTCCCATTCTTCCAAGACTCCGGAAATGAAATCCGCTTTCCTCTGTATGCAGGAAGGCTGCAGGCTCACCCGACACAATCAGGGCATTGTGAAGGAGCTCTGAAAGCTCCAGCAGGATGTCCGCCTCTGCATTTCGTTTTACACAGATTTCTCTTCGATTCTCGCTGCCGGCTACAAAGGCCCCCGTCATTCCCACATTCATTCCCATGAACGCGCTCTTCCCGGTTTCCTCCTGCGTCCTTCGCTGGAGCTGGAGCGCACAGAACAGTGCATCCTTCATGGTGCCGGTAAATACCGCGGCGAGACCGTCCCTGCGGAACTCCACGACACTACCGTCATTGTCCTCTACAATCTGTACCAGAG